>WRIB01000063.1 GCA_009782955.1 Treponema sp.
CGATAAGTTTTACCGTGCCAACCTGAACGTCCAGTTGAGAGAACGCATCGCTGACTGTGTACGGAATTTCCTTGCCGTCAAGCTTGTCCCATTCGGCTTTTTTCGCCGCCTCAAATTTTTCCTTCCGTTCGTCCCAGGCCTTATCTTCCTCTTCTTTTACCTTCATATATTTTTTTAAATCGCCTTTTGCCCTTGCTTTTTCGATTCTTGCCTCCGATGCTTCTTCTGCAAGTTCATAATCGGCAAGCAATGCAGGCAAGGCACCAAGATATTGGTTGCTCTTTAAACCGCTTTTTTTTCCGCCGCCTCCACCGCAGCCAAAAGCTGTTAATCCAATAATCAGTATAAAACAACTCAATATAATAGAGAACAACACCTTTTTCATAAAAACTCCTTAATGATAGTGCGATAAAACTTCTTTTTGCTTCTCTGACGAGTATTTAACAAAAAGTTCCGCCCTGCTTTGGATTCCCAGTTTGCGGTACAGTTTTTTTTGATGATAAAGAACCGTATCATAGCTGATTTCCAGGATATTGGCGATTTCTTTGGGTGTTTTATCGGTCAACAGCATGGAAAAAATCTCCTGTTCCCTGGATGTCATTTCCCTGCTCTTTTGACGAATTTCCTCTGACATCCGTACATAGGTAACATAAAAATTACTCATTAGTTAACTACAAATTCTTGTAGTTTTCGCAAAAAATCGCCCCATTAAGCTACAAATTCTTGTAGTTTGGAGGATTTTATACAAAAAATGCGGATTTTCGCGATATCAGATGGTTTTAGCTGCCAATATCTGAAGCCGAATTAGACGAGTATTTGGAGAACAATTCGGCCCTGCTTTGAATCCCCAGCTTGCGGTATAGTTTTTTTTGATGATATAGAACCGTATCATAGCTGATTTTCAGGGTATAGGCGATTTCTTTGGGCGCTATGCCGGTTAGCAGCATGGTAAAAACCTCCTGTTCCCGCGATGTCAGGTAGAGGTTGTCATTGGCGTCGATTGTTTCTACTTCGGAAAGGGAATTCGAATATTCCGCCATATCCCGAAGGTACAGGCCGTCGGTCCAGTCAATGTCGAACAGCTTCCTTTGCATAAGCGGCATAAGCAGCAGACAGGCGCTGCACAATACCAGCACAACGACAAAGGCCACGACTTTGTTCGGCGCTTCAACAAAATTAAAGAGAACAGAAAAAGCTCCGGAAATTACAAAATACTGAACAAAGAACATTACACAATAGAGTCTGAACATTTTGTACGATTTGCTCCGTTTTATGGCAGTGGCGCAGATATAGTAGATAATAATGTAGCCAAGACCATCCCCCAGACCATAGGCAAAAGAGCCGGAAACAAGGGTTACCGGCGAATCGTACAGGAGAGCGCTCAGCCCCAGCAGGGAAAGTACCAGGAACAGGAGCCAACTGAACATGGCATTGCGGTTGTTCAGCAACTGGATGACAATGACCAGGGCAACAGATATAAAGGATCCAAGACCGAACGCCAAACTGGACACGCTGCTTTCCGCCCATTCGATGTAATTGATCATGCACATGATCATGTAGTACACCATGTCCAAACCGACAACAAAAGGAACCGCAGAACCTTTGCCGTCACCGGCTGTGTCCAATAGATTCTCGTACCTGCATTTTGCGCAGGCAAAAACCACGACAAGGTACAGGGCCATTATTACAGCGGCAGCCCAGGTTTTTCCGGCGGCCTGAACAGCAGGAAAAGCCCGCCAGACTGTGTAGTAAAACCCGTAGTAAAGCTGAATAAGGGCCATGCCAAATAGCCGTTCAACATTGTTCAGTTCAAAGCAGAACAGGCCAAAGGCGCAAGCAGCGCACAACCCGTTAAAAAACTGAAATGCCAAAAAAAGCGAAAGCCGGCCCATGCCATCCGGCATAAAAATCTGAAAGGGCAAGAGGATAGCGGAAATAACAGCTGCTATGCAAAGGGAAGGGATTAGCAGGCGTTTAGGCATCCAGGCCGAAAACAACCAGCCCAGCCCCAGGGAAAAAAGCATCAGTTCATAGGACTCAAGACCCGTTGCCTGGATTTTCAGGTCAAAATAACGCAAATCCCCCATAATGACTGTAAAGGGAAAAATCAACAGAATTGGCCACAATTCTCTCCGGATATTGCGAATGGACAGTTCATCACGGGCCTGAAAAAAACCGGCAATAGCCGTGCTTATTTTACTTTTCAAGATTCTTTAAACTCTTTCCGTCAATGTTGTTCTATACCTCACGCTTCGAGGGTTTCGCCATTATAATACTTAACAGGTAAAAAAACTAGGCATCGGGCTTTTGTTAAATACAAGCCATCAAAAACATATAAAGTGCTGTCCCGCCGAAAATACTTACAAGGGCATTCCGTTTCCATAAATGCAAAACGGCAGTTACAATAGCTGCCGAACCCAAAGGAACAATGCCTGTCAGGTTCGGCGGCGGCGATGTTAATACTTCCTTTGACTGTAAAGCAAGGGCATTAACTGCCAGTACCGTCATGGCAACAGCCGGGACGGTTGCTTCCACAAACCCCAGAAACGTCTTTATTTTGTTTTGCTTTTTTTCTGTGCCGGTTTGTTCTTTTTTACCATTTTCCCTAAAAACAACAAAAGGCAGAAGGCGGCATAAGAAAATTACTCCGCCCAAAACAACTATATAGAACAAAGCTGTATTGGTACTTAACATGGCATACTCCCGGAGCGTCGGGTATTAATAAACTGAACTATTCCCAGACTTACAATCATTGCGCTTAACAAAGAAAACCTGGACGAAAGCACGCCGGGCAAAAGGAACACAGCGGCAACGGCGGTAAGTGCGGAAATGATAAAGGGAGCAGGCCGCTTTATCCGGATAATTTGCTCTATCATCAATACAATAAACAAAGCGGTAAGGGCAAAACTAACCCCCGCGAAATTCCATGGAATAAGCGAACCGGACAAAGCGCCGACAAGTATTCCCGTATTCCAGTAAATTTGATTTAACAGGGACACAAGAAACATAAAACGTCCTCTCTCTGCAAGAACAGAATTGAATTCTTTGGAAGAATTTTCTGCGGCGGATATTTCCGGCAGGGACGAAAGCAGGGCAAAGGTTTCGTCGGTTAATGCAAAGATAAGGTAAGGACGAAAAACGCCGGTATTGCGAAAACGGCGTATCATGGAAAGTCCGTAAGCCATATGCCGGGCATTTACCACAAATTCAATCAACACCGCTTCCGCAAGGGAAGCTCCAGCCGCAAAAAGCCCTACGGCAATAAACTGCCCTGCCCCGGCAAACATGATAATCCCTGTAGCCAGAGCCACGTACCAGGGATAACCGCGTTCCACGGTAAAAAGGCCAAAAGCAATGCCAATGGTTATGTATCCCAAAAAAACCGGAAAAGTATATTTTATTGCTGCTGATAAAAGACGATGATGCTTACTCACAAGGTATCTTACTGTTTTTTGGCCGAAAAAACTATGTATAACTCTTTACTTCCATCCTTTCCTTCGATACAGTGTGTATTATGAGGCAAAGATGAGTCAGTACATAATTAATGGAGGGGGTATAATTGGCGGAAAAATAACCGCCAGCGGAAACAAAAATGCAGCCCTTCCCTGCATTGCAGCAGCTATTCTTACAGACGAAAAAGTAATATTACGGAATATACCCGATATAGAGGATGTCCAGGTTATGCTGGATGTGTACCGTTCTTTTGGAGGATCGGCAGAGCAAACAGAAAAGAACGTATACTGTCTGAACCTGGGAAATATTAAAGATCCCCGCGTGCCGGCGGAAGCGGCAAAAAAAATCCGTGCATCAATACTGTTTGCAGGCCCGCTCCTGGCAAGAACCGGCAAGGCAATTTTGCCACCTCCCGGAGGCGATGTAATCGGCCGCCGCCGGCTAGATACCCATTTTCTGGCCCTTACCGAACTTGGCGCTGAAGTAAGCTTAAATGATACTTTTATGTTCAATGCCAATCAGCTTAAAGGGGCTGATATTTTTCTTGACGAAACATCGGTAACCGCCACGGAAAACGCCGTTATGGCGGCGGTACTGGCAGAAGGGACAACAATTCTGACCAATGCCGCAAGCGAACCGCATGTACAGGATCTGTGCCGTATGCTTGTTTCCATGGGTGCAAAAATCGAAGGCATAGGTTCCAATATTCTGACTATTTCGGGCGTAAAAAAACTCGGTTCCTGCGATTACACAATCGGAGCGGACTACATGGAAGTCGGTTCGTTAATCGGCCTTGCCGCAGCCACAAGGGCTGAGCTGGAAATAATCGGCCCCAAGCCTGCCGATCTGCGGCCTGCAAAAATGGCTTTTGGCAAACTTGGTATTACATGGGAACACGAATCCAATGTTCTTTGCGTTTCCAAAAAACAAGCTATGAAAGTAAATCACGATCTGGGAGGCATGATCCCCAAAATAGACGATGCGCCCTGGCCGGGTTTTCCGCCTGACCTTACCAGCATTATTATTGTCGTAGCAACTCAGGTAACCGGAACAGTACTTGTCCATGAAAAGATGTTTGAATCCCGGATGTTTTTTGTTGATAAGCTTATCGGCATGGGCGCCCGTATTGTTCTGTGCGACCCCCACCGGGCAGTAATCTCCGGCCCTGCAAAACTTGCCGGCTCTGAACTTACAAGCCCTGATGTACGTGCCGGCATGGCCATGGTAATCGCCGCTTTAAGCGCCGAAGGAAAAAGCGTAATCCGCAATGTATACCAAATTGAACGCGGTTATGAAAATCTGGTCAACAGGCTTTCTTCGCTGGGAGCAAAAATAGAACGGCAAGAGTGAGGCTGTTAATTTACAATCTCCCGGGTAATGGTTCTGTAGGCATCGCGGATTTTAATAAAGGTATCGCCGAGTTTATTACGCTCTTCTTCACTTAAACCGGTTTGATTGTCCGGGTGAAACATCAGGGCCAATTTACGGAAAGTGCTTTTTACTTCGTCATACGAAGCGCCTTTGGCAATTCCCAATACAGTCCAGGGATCATCACCGGCGTTTATGGAATCATCCGGTTCGTAACCGGGATCCAGAAACTGTCTGATGTAAAGCGCTTCCTGCTGCGCTTCTTTTCCTATAGCCATGGATGCCAGTTCCGATCCCAATAAAGCCATGTCCCCGGTCTCCCTGCGCCGGGCAAGAAGACTTTCTGCCAATAGATCCGGATTTAAAAATGAATACCTGTCAAAGGCCAGGCGGCAGAATAAATCCGCCATTGGACCGATTTTTTTTCCCTGCGGAAAAACCGATTCCGCCCCGCCTGCTACCCTGACGGCGGCAGCTTCGTCAGTCAGCACTTTGGGAGAAGCTTTGGATAAAAGATATACCCCCAAAGCGCAAAAAGCAGCAAGTCCCGGTTCTTCTTCATAAAAAGCAGAAGGGCCGGGATTTTCATAATATCTGCAAATTGCCTTATTGTTTCCAACCTGTACAAAAATACATCCAACAAAATAACCCAGTACAATGCCAATAACCATAACGGGGATTCCCAGAAAAAATCCTCCAATGCCAAAGGCAGCCATAATAAGCAGGGTAATACTTCGGGGCTTAAGTCCAAGCTTAAAATTTATCTTCATCCATTATAATCCATCTTCAAAACTACCAGAGTTTTGGAACAAGCTCAACCAACAGCGTTAGAAAAAAAAGTTATCCATGCTGGGCAGCAAGCAATACCAAAGTTAAAAGAAAAAAAACAACTGCACCAACACAAATAAAAACAAACGCTGTGGACAGCCCCATACTCAATGAAAGTAAAATTGAAAGATTATTGATTACACCGCGATAAAAAAGGACAACTCCATGAAACACAACAGGAAGAATAACCAGCATAGGTACATATACATACCGGGGTTTTTTCATAGCACGGTAACGCCAGCCAAGAATCAAAGTTAATATTGCCATGGGAAGGAAAAAAACCGCATCGCCCATACGGCTTAAAACTTCCGCTGTGAAGTTTTCCTTTAAATAACCAAAATCATCAAAGATTTTTTCCGCAGCAAAAAGCTGCCGGAGATTCAGTGTCTGTATACCTTGTTTTACCCTGGAAAGAAGCAAAAAATCGTCAAAGCTTATGGGAACCAAAATCTGATTTGCTCCGATTTCCGGATCGGTATCCTCTGTTTCATTTATCCAGACAGGCTCCGTACTATTGGTTTTATCTGCACGGTCCAGAGCCTGGAAAAGCAAAACCGTATGATCGGTGCTCTCTCCTTCTGAATTTCTGCCTGAAATCGGAACCAGTTTGGCATATTCAGAACTGACCCGGTAACGAAGCCGGCCATCTGTGCCGGACGCAAGCGCTTCGATTCCCAGGGCATAGGCATTATCCCTAAAAAGCGCCAGAGAATTAAAACGTACCAGCAGCCTGCCGCTGTTAGCGCCGGGGAAAGAAAAAACAACATTATTAAGACCGGCGCCGACTGCCATATTCAATTCATCAATAAAAAATGCCGTATGCGCAACACCGTCTTTGCAGGCTTCCAGGTACTTAATCACATCCGGATCGTTAGGCGTAAGAACGGAAAGTTCCAGAAAAGTATAATAGGCGCCGATCCAGTTTCCGTAATTCATTGCTTCATAGGCATCGCGTTTCATCCGGTACTGGGAAAACTGTTCCTTTTCCTGGGAATTCGGTTCCATCTCCTGAATTTTTTCCCAGGCTTTCGATGCCAGAGTCCGGGCTGTACCGGTTTCTACAGCGCCTTCCCCGGCAAGCCGTTCAGCCAGGGTAGCAAGCCAATGAGCATCGTAGTACCGTTCTGCGGTAAAAGCATCTTCAGAGAGCTTAAGAGCATCGGCGGCATTAACCGGATCTCCGGGTATACCTGTCCAGATTAACGTTGTATCTTCTTCATTTTCATTTTCTCTGCCGGCCGCCAGCGACTGACGGTAGCTGGACATGGAATCGACCAGCCGTAATTTAAATTTTGCAATTTCTTCGTTATCCTTCCAAATACTTTCACAAATTTCAATAAATTGTGATGCTTCCGCCCATTCCCTGTCTCCGGCTTTTTTTTCCGCTATTGACTTTGCCTTTGCAAAAAGCTCGCTCCGGTCCTGTATGGAATTACTTATATCTTCAGCTATGGGCAGAACAATAAAAAACAAGAGGCTGTACGTTACAGCGGAAAGACAGGCGGTAATTACCGGCCAGAAAAGGTGTTTAAGAAAATCCGATGAAAATCCTCTTTTTCCTACAAAAGTATTACCTGCATAACCGCCTTCGGAATGCTGCTTTAATCCAAAAGGGATAACAAGGCCGGAAAAAGCCAGTGCGGGAAACAACTCAATAAACCTGATCACGCCGCCGATGAAACGCCAGGACAGGCTAAAACAGCCGAGTATTTCTACCATTATCATCGGCTTTGGAGGATATAAAAACTGATAGCCGCAAATCACAGCAAAAGCTGCAGCCATATACAAAAGAAAAACAACAAGGGGAGAAACATTCTGAAACTGCTTAGCCATCGCCGATTCTCCCCCGTGCAAGATACACAAGGCCGGAATACAGCAGGATCAGAACACTTAAAGAGGAAAAAATAAGCGGGTTAATCAGTGACGGATGGATTAGGTTTCCGGCAAAAGAAGAAAGCATATCGTGGATATTGTTCTGGTTAAGAAAATTTTCCAGAGTCAAAGCGCCCCTGAATGCAAGTGCGCCAAAAAATAGATTCGCCAGCGACCAAAAGCTAATGTTTACAAGGCATCCCAAAGAAAGAAGAAATGCCGCCAAAGAACCGGCATATACCCCATAGAACCACAGGCCGCTATTAAACCAGGCGGAAAAAAACCTGGAACTGTGTTCAATATCCCGGGCTATATTGTAAAATATTCCCCGTTTTTCGGCAAAAATCGGCAACCGGTTCCGGTTAACAGGAACACCCTGACTTTGATAGTTAAATTTCTGTCCTTCGATAATAATTACCGCAGCGCCGTCAGGTTTTTGAGGATTTTCAAGAAATGCTGTTTGATATCCGCTCATTGCACCTGAATTCAAAATAAAACCCGGTTTTGCTGCTTCTGCAAGCGGTTTTTTAATCGAAATATTAACTCCCATCTTTTCCAGGCTTTCCATACCAAAAAAAGCGGCTCCGCTCAGAAGTATAATAAAAACAAAAATTACTGCAAATGCTGCCGGAAAGACAATTCGGCGCCTGGCAGCATAGTTGAGCCCTAAAAGTATAACCAGGTAAAAAGCCGCCGTAACGGAAGATTCAAGATAGGTAATGGGTATTCCGGAAAAAGCCCTTGTTTTTGCAGGTGAACCTTGTGAATTTTCGTTTGCTGCGTCTGATCCTTCTATATGGTCAGTTTCTGCGGAATATTCAGGAGGAAAAAGCAATGCTTCGTTGGTCCAACCTTGCAATAACGATATTAAACCGGAAATGAGGAGAAGCCCAATGAAGGAAATACAAAGGAAAAGAACCAATTTAGCTGCATTCTTCACATTATCAGCCTACCATGCACTCCTTTAATTCGCAAGTAAGGTGAATTTAATCCAAAAAACTGAAATTTTGGAAAAAGCCACGGGGGAAATGCTAAGAATTTCAACTATTTAACAAGTATAAGTCCCACAATAAACAGAATGTCCACAGGTTATCCACAAAAATAAAATTAAAAACCATATAATAAATAATTATTCATTTTATCAAATATCAATCACTATTAATTAAAATAAAGCTAAATCCTTATCCTACAAAGAATTAAAGAAATTCTCCTTGATATTAATGCCTTGATGTATAAAAAGATATACAGTAAGCATACTTATTTCAACATTATTAACAACTTATCCACAAGAAAATACCGCTTAGAAATTTGTCAGGTTCTGCCCTTCTCTTTAAACAAAATGCGAAAAAATGGAGGTTTTAAACATTTTCCACCTTGCAAACTCCCAAAGGAGCCCATAAATCGTAGGATTTTGCGACTGCCTTCCGTAAAATCCTACAAGTCCGACAGGCTCCTAACCCAGGAAAACCTGTCCTGCATTATCAATAGCCAGGATGGTTTTACATTCCGAACAGCGGAATCGTCCGGGTTTTAAAGCTTTAAGTTTCTTGGAACAGATGGGACAAGAAAAAATCTTTGGGAAAAGTGATACAGTTTCGGATGCTGAACCGCTTCTGAAGAAATTAACCGAATCGTCCAGATTGTCTTTAATATTAAAAAACTGGGAAAACCCAAGGAGTTGGAATACTTCATAAACCTTTGGCTGTATTTCCAAAAGCACCAGATCCCCGCCGCGAGGTTTTACGGATTTAAGAAAAGCAGTAAAAGAGCCAATACCGGTGGATGAAACATAGTTTAGTCCCCCGCATTGAAAAACCAACCGAATAAACCCTGCCTCAATGGCTTTCTGGACACGTTTCTGGAAATAATTTGAATTATAGGTATCTATATACCCGGTAAGATACAAAACAAGGCATCCGTCTACTTCGTTCACCTTTTGAAGTTTTATCTTTAGACTTTCGTCCTTTTCATCGTCAAAACCGTTGACTACATCGTTGTTCGTCATAGCTTCCCTTCCAAACAAATTTTTAACACTTTTTTACACATTCCTTTATTTATCGGACACCTCTAAAAATATTAAATCTTTTTGCAAACTTTGTCAAACCCATAAACCGCCATCTGCAGGAATTATTGCTCCGTTAATAACGGAACTTTCCAAAATTCCAAGAGCGCAATCTGCCATTTCTTCTGCTGTCATGGTTTTTCCTCCGGGGTTATTAGTCCGGTAATAAGCAAGGTCTTCGGGGCTTGAATACTCAGTGGCGGTTAAACCAGGACATAGTACATTGCAGCTTACCCCTGCATTACCGGCGCTTTTAGCCGCTGATTTTGCCAGAGTCCCCAGGGCTGTTTTGGCTGTACTATAGGCAACTGTATCCGAAAAACCCCGAATATCTGCCGTTTTTGTGCCTCCAAAGAGTAAGATTCGCCCCCATCCCCTGTTTTTCATGTCATTAATAACCAAAGAAATCATTATTCCAGGGAAAATAAGGTTATTTTCCACTAAAGAACGCCAATCTTCCGGTTTTGAATCTTGCAGAGCAATTTTTTTAAAAGGCCCCCAGGATATTACAAGGATATCAGTCATTCCAGCTTTGTCCAGGATAAACGATGCCGCTTTTTCCGGAGAAAACCCTTCAGGACTGCCGATTTTGCATAAAAAGCCGGAATGCTTCCTCTTTTCCTGCCCTGGTGTAATAGGCGTCAGTTTTTGAATTGGCATGGTATTCAATTCAGCAAGGGTTTTTTCCAGGCGTTCTTCCGAGTTCCCTCCGGTAATAATTACCGATACCCCCCGCAAAACCAGACCCATCGCAACGGCTTTTCCAATACCGCCTGATCCCCCAATAACCAGGGCTCGCTTTCCCGCAAAGACCCCTTCCCTGCAAAGATGTTCACCGTTTTTATCCATACTGAAACATTAGCTGAATATACTATAAAATAAAACACGCCGGCTTTGCCGGTGAGGTGTACAAGTGCTTTTGGATGATATAATTATCGTTCTTTCCCGTCCGTCGGAACCGGGCAATACCGGAGCCGTTTGCCGGGCCATGAAAAACATGGGCCTCCGGCACCTCCGTATTGCTGCGGCGGAAAGGCCCTGTATTGAATTACCCGGAATGGGAATTCCCTTAAACAATTTTTCATCTGATAAAAAATCGTTGGACAGCAGCAATAAGGCCGGGGCGCTTTCCCTGGAACGATTGCTTGCCCGGGCCATTCATGCTGCAGATATTTGGGAATCCGCAGAAAATTATGCGGCCCTGAAAGAAGCCCTGGCAGATTGTACGGTTTCAATTGGAACCAGCCGCCGCCGAGGCCGCCGCCGTAAATCAAACACCCTCAATCCCCGTGAACTTGCCGCTTTTTTAAAATCCAAAACCGGAAAAGCTGCCATTGTATTTGGCAATGAGCGGACAGGCCTTGACCGCGAAGAAATGGAACTTTGCAGTATGGCTTCTCACATACCGGTCAGCCCGGAATTTCCTTCCATTAATTTATCCCATGCCGTTCAAATTTACGCCTACGAACTATATCAAGCTCTGGATAGCAACGGTAACCGCACCGGGCCTGACCCGGTTCCGGGTCAGTGGGTTCCCATGAATACCGCAGAAATTGATCTGCTGGTAAAAAAAATCAGCAATTCACTTGAATCCCTGGGTTTTTATAAACACCCCGGCCGTGAAGAACAAGAACGCTTTTTGCGTGACCTTATTGCCCGTGCAGGGTTAAGTTTAAAAGAAGGCCGGTATTTAGGCAATATTATGGCCAAAGCCATGCGTCTGGGACAAAAGCTTTAAAAATAGTACCATAAATTATGGCAACAACAACATTTAATATTGAAGGAATGAACTGCGAACACTGCGCAGCCCATGTTAAAGAAACGCTGGAAACAATTGACGGAGTTACTTCCGCCCAGGTCGATTTACAAAAGAAAAACGCGCGGGTGGAACATAGTGATTCAGTAAGTCCGGAATCCCTTAAAGCAGCAATACATGAAGCAGGCTACTCCGCCGAGCCCGACCGCTCGTGAGCGAGAGGGCGAAGGTTCCCCTCCGGCTGCGGGACAGTTTAATCGCCCGGAGTTGCAGCGCGTATATCTTCTTTTGGGTGAAGAAGTTACGGCAGCACTGGAAAAGACACGAGTTATTGTTGTTGGTCTTGGAGGAGTTGGAAGCTGGGCAGCCGAAGCACTGGCACGAAGCGGAATAGGTCATATCACACTTATCGACAACGATTCAGTCTGCCCATCCAATATCAACCGGCAGATCCAGGCACTGCCAAGTACGGTTGGGCTTCCCAAAGCAGCAGCACTGATGAAGCGGCTTCTGGAAATCAATCCCCGCTGCGACATTGCTGCTTTTAACCAAATTTTTTCTTTGGAAACAGCTCCCCTCTTTGGTATAGAAAAAGCTGATTATGTGATCGATGCTATCGACAGCCTTCCCCACAAACTCGACTTAATTCAATATGCAGAACGACCAACATTATTTTCTTCTATGGGAATGGCTCAGAAACTCGACCCCACCCGGATTAAAACCGCAGACATATGGAACACCCGCGGTTGTTCTCTTGCCCGGCTTGTCCGTCAGGGATTAAGGAAACGCTGTTTTGCCGGACATTTTACCACGGTATTCAGTGACGAACAGCTCCCGCGTCATGAAGCAGTTTCATACGAATCGGGAGAAAGCGGCAAAAAAATAATTAACGGCAGCATAGTAACCGTTACCGCTGCGGCCGGAATGACATTGGCAAGTCTTGTAATTAACGATGTCTGTCATACCATGACCGATCATTTTTCAGGCGAAGGTTTCTAATGGCGGATCGTTTTCTTCGGCGGGCTCATGCAAGTGAAATAGTCCGCAAGCTGTGTACTAAAGCAATATTTGAACAAGGCTTGATTACTAACGGAGACCGCATTTTAATTGCCGCTTCCGGAGGCAAAGATTCTTCGGTTATGGCCTGGGCGCTTTCGTCTCTGAAAAACAGTTTAAAAACCGGCTATAAACTTGCAGCCCTGCATATTTCAACCGATTTTTGCGCCTGTTGTAAAAAATCTGTATTGTCCGAAAAACTGGAAAGCTGGGGCATTTCATTTACCGATTTATTCGTACCGGTAACAGGCAGGCTTAAACCGGGGAAAAAAATGAACTGTTACTGGTGTTCCACTCAGCGCAGAACAGAACTTATAAAATATGCGGTCGAGAACGGCTTTAACAAAATCGCTCTGGGCCACCACCTGGATGACATTATTGAAACATTTTTTATGAATCTCTGCGCCAAAGGCGAACTATCTGCCATGCCAATAAAACTTGTATATAGAAAATTTCCGGTAACACTAATTCGGCCTCTTGCTTATCTGGAAGAAACCCAGATTATCGCCTGTGCCGAAGAACAGGATATACTAAAGGCAGCATGCACCTGTTCTTACGGGGCACATTCCAAACGTTTGGACATACGAAAAAAAATCGCCGAATTAACCAACAGTTCCGGCGCTGTAAAGCGGCGTATACTGCGTGCTGCATTGATGCAATCTGATACCAAAGGATTGGAAAAAGAATAATGAGAGGTGGGTGGAATTATGGCAAATGGATTAATTAAAGGAACTTCTACCAGTTCTTTTGGTACAAATGGAAGAATAAATCATGACTCATCAAAATTTTATGATTCAAAATTATACAAAGAACTCGAAAACGATAATAATATTTCTGAGAAAATTAATCTATTTCCATCAGAATACTTGAATACAATAATCAATGGCTCTTGTACAAACATGAAAGAAATTCCCGACAATTCACTCCATTTAATGATAACATCCCCACCATATAATGTATCAAAAGAATATGATGATGATCTGTCATTGAAAGAATATTTAGACCTTTTAGAAAAAGCATTTTCAGAAACTTATCGCGTTTTAATTAATGGCGGACGTGCGTGTATTAATGTAGCAAATCTTGGACGAAAACCTTATATTCCTCTTTCTGATTACATTTCAAAAATGATGATTGAAATAGGATATAATATGCGCGGGGAAATTATTTGGAATAAGGCTGCGAGCGCAAGTCCTTCTACGGCCTGGGGTAGTTGGCAAAGTGCCGCTAACCCAATATTACGCGATATTCACGAATATATTTTAATTTTTTCAAAAGGATCATATCGCAGAGAACGTACTAAAGATGAAACATTGGAAAAACAAAATACAATATCAAAAGAACAATTTATGGAATGGACAAAATCAATTTGGACTATGAATGCTGAAAGTGCAAAGAGAATAGGACATCCTGCACCATTTCCCGAAGAATTACCTAACAGGTTAATTCAATTGTATTCATTTACGAATGATATAATACTTGATCCATTTATGGGCAGCGGAACAACTGCAGTAGTAGCAAAAAAAACCAGAAGAAATTTTATTGGATATGATATTAATGATGAATATATTAAATTAGCAAATAATAGGGTCAAATATTCCACTCAAGAAACTATGAGCTTATTTGACACAAATGATACTGATATATTCGAGACAGGAACTGAAAAAAAAGCTAAAATAATCTGACTATGCCGGAAAGTCTAACCGCTCGTGAAAGGGAAATTTGTAACTTATTGCTTGAAGGCAACTCGCCAAAGGAAATAGCCAATACACTGCATATCAGTTATCATACGGTCGATTATCACCGGAGCAACTTGTACCGCAAACTTGGCATCCAAAGCATTCAGGAACTTTTTGCTAAATATTACGATAACGGTAACGGAAATACAACTGCCGAAACAAAACCTGCCGCTTCTGTTTTGGGGACAAAAAAACGTAAGTTTTTTCTTATTGCCGGAATAGCGATATTTACCGTTTCCCTGTTTTGTATCGGGTATTATTTCTTAAAGCCGGCAACCGAAGATTTGCCGCCCAAAGGGGTGATAATCCCCTTAGTTGATTTGGGTCTTCGTCCCTATTCTGACAAGCGTTATAATGGAGGAAATTCAACTGCGGATGTTTACATAAGCCGTGAAACCATTGACGGAGAAACCATTAATGTTATAAATGTAAAAACAAATCTGATAGAAAGCGAAGTAAATGTTTGGGGAAAAGATTACCGGCATTATGATTTTGAAAAAGAAACTATATGGCTTTTTATTATTAGCGCCAATATGGATATACAGGATTACGGTCCTGCTTTATTGCAAATATGGGATTTTGAGGTCTATTGACGCT
>WRIB01000064.1 GCA_009782955.1 Treponema sp.
TACTTGCGGCGGCTGAAAGGAATCAGAACATGAAAGTGTTAGGTATTAAACCAGACGGTATAATAAACTTCCTATCGAACGAGGCTCCCCGACAGATAATGCAACGCTTACAGATACCCCACGACTTGCCGTGGGGAGCCTCATTTTGCAAGTGTTTTGTATGCCATGCTCTGCGGTAAATTGAAGTTTATTTCCCCTTTTTCCGATAATAATAAAAACGGAGGAAGACATGAAAAGGTACTACATCACAAACCGGCCCGGTAAATCTGAATTTTTAGACATACTTTCGGAAACTGATGAAGGGTACAATATCAGGATTACAAAAATCAGCGACGGGGATGAAAGGATCAAAGAAGATTTTATTAATCATCATCTTTTTGATATCTGTTTAAAAACCGGTTATCTTTCTGAATTAATATCTGCAGAATTCGGTTTTTCGGCTGCATAATACCAAAATATCCCATTGGATAAACCCAATTAAGAGTATAAACTACCCATATGAGAATCCGGACAAAAATTTTCATGGTAGTCCTTCCCCTTATCATTGTAACTCTTAGCCTGGCGGAAATCGCTTCTTATTTTAATGCCAAAAACGGCATTACCCGCATTGCACAGCATTTTTTAAGTTTTAAAGCTTCGGAATTAAAAAAATATATGGAAAACCAGTGGGAACTACTGGCAGAAAACAACTATGATTCCCGGCCAGATATGATACAGGCTGCACGGGAAGCGGCGGCTTCCTATGCCCAAAGCATATTGTTAAGTGATACCGAAATTATACTTGCCATAAATGAATCCGGAAACCTTGTCATGAGTACCTCTCAGCTTACCCTGAGTGAAGATGAAAAGACAAAACTCATGTCCCTTTTGGATGATGAAAGTGAAATCCTTCTTACGGCAGAAATCGGGGGCAAAACCAGGGTATTCCTGTCTTTCTATTTTCTTCCATTTCAATGGAATGTGCTTTTAACGGAAGAGCGGGCGGTGTTCTTTGCAGATGCCGATAAAATTACCTTCCAGACCATACTAACCCTGGCGCTTTCTCTTACGGCGGCAGCCATACTTCTGGCTTTATTTTCAGGACATATTACCAATCCTCTGGGCAGGGTAATTGCAGCGATGAGCGGAATTATTGCAGGGGGAGATCTTTCGGAGCGGGTTCCCGTGGAATACCGGGACGAAACAGGACGGCTGGCTTTGACATTTAATACCATGCTGGAAGAACTGGAAAAAGCCTATGAACGGATTAAAGGCCAGGCATTCGAGGCTGTACTGTCGCAAAAGAAAGAAGAACGGATCCGCAACATTTTTCAGAAGTACGTTCCCAGAGATTTGATCGAAAAATTCTTTGCCTCTCCAGAATCAATGCTCGTCGGCGATAACCGCGACCTCGCGATACTCTTTTCCGACATTCGCAGCTTTACCACGATTTCCGAAGGACTTGCACCGGACGAACTGGTAAAATCCCTGAATCGTTATTTTTCCGGTCAGGTGGACATTATCATGAACCGGAACGGTATTGTGGACAAGTACATTGGGGATGCGATCATGGCTTTTTGGGGCGCTCCGGTAAAGCATGAAGATGATGCGTTTCAGGCAGTGCTTTCGGGTCTTGATATGCTTGATGCGGTAAACGCATTTAACGCCAAACAAAGGGAAATTGGCAAGACGGAATTTTATATTGGCATTGGGATCAATTACGGCACTGTTACCGTGGGTAACATCGGAAGTGAACGGAAGATGGATTATACGGTAATCGGCGACATGGTAAACCTTGCCAGCCGTATGGAAGGATTAACAAAACCTTATCACTCGGAACTTCTTGTCAGCGAAACAGTATATGCAGAGCTGGAAAAAAATGCAGTTCAGCTTCCGCTGCGTCTTTTGGATACTGTTGCCGTAAAAGGCAAAACCAAGGGAGTTAAAATATATACGGTAAAACGGAACCTGAGCGAAAAAGAAATCGACGCCTGGAACATTCATAACGAAGCGATGGAACTGTACTACAAACGGGATTTTACCCGGGCAATTTCCAAATTTGAAGAAGTCCTTTCTCTGCTGCCGGATGATTTTAATGCAAACAATATACTGGAGCGCTGTAAGGCCTATGCCATCGATCAGCCGCCGCAAGACTGGGATGGTGTTGAAGTAATGAAGAACAAGTAAAACAGCAATCTTTGGCTTCAAATAATAATAGCATTAATCCGGAATGCTTTCTTCAGAAGGAGAAGGCGCCTCTGCCGGGGACGCAGGAGCAGTGAGCGGAAGCCCCCATCTTTCCAGAAGCGCTCTTGATTTATTTGAAAGGCTTCCGTTTTTTGGGTCAGTTAGTTTACGGATTTCGTCTGCCAGGCTGCGGAAGTTATTGTTAAGGCAAATGTCCAGAGCGTAAGATTTTTCTATTACTCCGCTGTTGGCGAAAAGCCGCCGGGCAAGGTCTTCCAGTTTAGGAGACTTGGCACTGCCAAGTATTCGCAAAAAACCATTGTAAAGAGTGGTTTGCTTTTTTGATTGAGCTTCTTCCATTTCGACAATAACATCAGTAACATAATCATTTTTACCGTAAGTAAGAAGCATTTCGCTGGCATTTATCCTGATTCGATCGCTGTTTTTCCGTTCTTTAAAAAGATCCTTCAGAATTGCTTCAGCTTCGTTTCCGCCGATAAGTCCCATTGCCTTGACCGCTTCATCCCGGACATTGGGTACTTCGTCATTCTCGGCCCGAAAACGCAGGTAAGGAACTGCAGAAACAAGTTTTCGTTCTCCTGCGGCTTTTGCGGCCGCTATACGGGTCCGGTAATAGGAGTCACGGAAGGCTTCGACAATTGCCGCATCTGCATCAGCTCCGGTAAAGGGACCCAAAGCGCCAACAGCAGCGGATCTGACATTGGGATCTTTTGAGTTTACTGCGCTGATAATCGCATTAAGGCCTGCGGGATCGGCAATTTTTGAAAGGGCTTCCAGTGCAGCCATACGCAAGGGAGCCTTTTCATCTTCATTTTCTGCAATTGAAACAAGTAATGCCGTGCCTTCTTTTGCTTTTATGTCTCCAAGAGCAACAATAACAAGACGCTTGTTTTCGTCTCCAGGATCTCTGTTTGAATAATATTCGATAAGGTATTCTGCTGTTTCTCCGGGGCCGTCTTTTTCTGCGGTAAGTCCCAATGCCCGGATTGCTCCGGATATAAAACGGCTTTCTTCACCATTAATGATGTCTGATAAAAGAGGACGAACTCCCGAAGCTTTAATGTTTCCAAGGTATTGCAGCGCTGCATTTACCGTTTCTCCTGCTTCATAGTCTCTCTCTTCTATGGCGGTACGGGCCCGCTCTTCCAGTCCGCCGATTGTACGGTCGCCGAAATACCCAAAGACTCCGGTAAGTATTGCTCTGTTTTTGGTTTTTTTTGCCACTTCCAGAAGTTCCCTTTCCAAACGGCTTTCCGGAACCGACGTATCTGCCGGAGTTGACGGCTGTTCATTACGTAAAATTTTTATTAGATTTGCTATTTCCGTATCAGTACCAAACCGGATTATTTGCAATCTTTGTTCATCAAGAGGGCTTAAATCGCCGCTTTGACGTTCCTCGGCAGCTGTAGTTGCCGGTTCAGGAGCCTGTGCATTCAGCAACGTAAATGAAACCAGTAATAGAATAATCGAAATTACTACCGGTCTTTTATTCATTTTTATCTCCATTATTTAAGTATCGGCGCAGAAACTCCTTTTTAAAATCCATGAATCTATTTTCGCTGATGGCAGTTCTGGATTCAAGCACTAAATTGTTAAGGAAGTATAAATTATGATAACTTGCCAGCATGGAACAGAGGATTTCGCGGGTTTTAAAAAGGTGCCGCATATAGGCACGGCTGTAGGTCTTGCAGACTTTACATGAACAGGATGAATCTATGGGAAGAAAACTTTCGGTGTTTTGTGCTTTTTTGATTGAGACAGGACCATCATGGGTTAATACAAGACCGTTTCTTCCAACCCTTGTGGGAAAGACACAGTCGAACATATCAATACCTTCTTCTATGGCCCACAAAATATATTCCGGGGTTCCTATGCCCATTACATAGCGGGGTTTTTTGTCCGGTAAAAGACAGGAAGTAAAATGAAGGTATTCCCGGAAAATTTCTGCCGGTTCACCTACCGAAAGCCCGCCTATTGCTATACCGGGAGTATCGTATTCAAGTGTTTTTGCAGCACTTTCCCTGCGAAGTTCAGGGTAAAAATTTCCCTGCACTATGGAAAAAAGAGAACCGCTGTATCCGTTATCTGCTGAACATTGCCAGCTGTTATATGCTCTTTGTAACCATCTGTTTGTTATTTCAAGGGCTGTCTGAGCTTCTTTTTTGGGAGTTTCCCAGGGTGTACAGACGTCCAGCTGCATCTGAATATCACTGTTCAGCGTCATTTGAATTTCGACCGCCTTTTCCGGTGTTAAGAGATGGCTGGATCCGTCTATGTGGGAACGGAATGTTGCTCCTTCTTCTGTTATTTTCCGGAACGGCGACAGGGAAAAAATCTGAAAACCGCCCGAATCGGTTAAATAATTTTTTTTCCATTGGGTAAAATTCCTTAAGCCGCCGGCTTTTTCAATTACTTCCATTCCGGGCCGGAGATACAGATGGTAGGTATTGGCCAGGATGATCGAAAAACCAATTTCTTCAAGGTCTTCGTTAGTCAGGGCCTTTACCGTTCCGTTTGTTCCTACAGGCATAAATACCGGAGTTTCAACAAGCCCGTGATTCAGGCTAAGTGTACCTCTCCTGGCACGCGATGCGGAATCAGTATGGTTAATTGTAAAAAAATCCTGCCGGGCTAAAGTTACACTTTGGTTGGTCATATATATGCCGCCTTATGATTCGGCAGAACGGAGCAGAAAAAAACCTGCAGCTGTACAAACAAATACCGGTGTCCATGCACCCCAGAAAGGATGCATAATACCGGCCTGTGCGCTCATCATACTAAGCATTTCTATTACATAGTAAATTACCGCAGTTCCAAGACTGGCAAGGAGACTTAAAAGAAGTATATTTTTTTTAAAACGTCCCGAGACGGTAAGCGAAAGAAAGATTACTACAAATGAAACGGCGGAAAAAGAAAAACGGTGGTAATAATCTGCCAAAGCGGCCGAAGTGGGAAGCCCTGCCCTGCGGAGATCCTTAATAAGCATGGCTGCATCACGTGTATTTAAGTCTGATGCAACAACAGAACTTCTTCTGAATGTTTCGGGGTCTTCCCTGTATTTCTCCGCCAGATGACCGGCAATCTTTCCGGAGTCGGCGTTTGAAGGTCGTAAAAAACCTTTGTCCCAATTATAAAGTACCGGACTGACAAACAACCATGAGTCTCCCTGCCATTCTGCTCTGGAAGCATATACCATACTATTAAGTTTCCGTTTTTCATCCAATTCAATGATTGTTACACCGCTTAAAATTTGGGAAGAAGCATCGAAAAAATCCACTGAATAGATAAGCTGGCCGCCTTCGAGTTTAATAACAATACGGGATTGATTTTCCGTATACGTTCCAAGCAGTTTACGGCTCATCCTGTTTTTTTGTCTTAAGGTGGGAATTACCGCAATGTCTTCAAAAAAGAAAGCAAAAAAAGAAAGAATAATCCCAAGGATAATGAATGAAACAGTAAAGCGCCAAAAGGGAATTCCTGATCCAAGAATTGTGGAAAGTTCGTTTTTTGTGCTTAAATCTCCCAGCGTGAACGCTGATGCAAAGAGAAGTGATACAGGCAATGCATAACTAATACATTTTGGAACATACAAAAGGGATACTTTAAGTATTGCCAACAAACCGGCGCCATTGCTCAGAAACCTTGTAAGGTTAAGAAAGAGGTCAAGTAATAAAACCAGCATGGAAAAGAGAGACAGGGCTGCAATAAATACCGGAAAAAACTGTCGCATCAGGTAATAGTCCAGTGTTTTTGGCTTAATCAAACTGATCATCTGGAATATACCTTTATGCCCAGCAGAATGGCTCCTGCGGTAATGGCCAGGGCGTTGGGAAACCACATTGACCAAAAAGGAGAAAAATTAAGCCTTGTTCCCAAATCCTGACCAATAAGGAGCAACCCCCAATACAGGGCGGAAATGCATATACCAATTACAAAGCCGACGGTTTGACCGCCCTTGTTTGCCAAAAGACCGATTGAAACAGCCACGAGTACAAAAGAAAGAGCGCCGAATGGTATGGCAAATTTTTTGTAGTACTCAAGGCTGTACAGAAGATGGCTTCTGTCCCGTGTTATTTTCCGGACTGATTCCAAAGAGTATTGCCAGGATGCTGTAAAAGAAGCTGTTACGGTGTTTCCTTTCCGTAATTCTGTTTCCAAAGCCAGGGCTTCGGCAATTAACTTATCGTATTCTGTCTCCAGCTTTTCCCGGTATGCCGCTTCTTTCTTTTTAATTTCCCTGCGTACATCAACAGAACTCATTTCGCGCGGTCCGATAAAATGAACTGCATCGGCAATATCATTTTGGGAAACTATGTAGCGCAAGAAACCGGCAGAAGCATAGTCGTAATCGTTTTTCTCGTTTTCTTTTCCTGATTGAACAAATGGTTCTTTTAGATTAATGCTGATGTTTCCTTCTCCCAAATCTTCCAGTCCCGCTTCTTCTGCGATAATTATTCTTCGTTCGCCGTCTTTGGTTCTGTCCATGATTAAAATATCGCGGATTGATTTATCCATAACATGTCCCGTAACAATAACGGTATCCTTTTCCCTGAAAAGTTTAACTGAATTGGATTCCAGTTCCAGCGCCGGGGAAGAAAAAAGAATACGCCGGTATAGCCTGGAAAACTGAACGGTTCCTGCCGGAAGAAGTATATCATTGGAAAAAAAAGAAAAAAGAGAAATCAGCAGACCTACTGCCAAAGCAGGAAAAAAAACAGAACGGTAGGAAAGGCCGGAAGAAAGAAAAATAAGAATTTCATTGTCAGAATTAAAGCGGCCAATGGTAATAAGAGTACCGGTAAGGCAGGCAAAGGGAGAAGCCATGGCAATTATTATTGGCAATGAATAAATAATCAGCAATGCAACCTGGAATAACGGAACGCGCTTGGAAATAATTTCCCTTGCCATCAACAAAATCTGGTTTACAAAAAAAACAAAAAAGAAAAACAGGAAGCAGATACAAAAGGCCAGCAGAATTTCTTTTGCTATATAGAAAAAGATAGTTTTTGAATGGCCATTCAGGTGCATTTTTTTCGCCGTTATGACATTGTCTCATTGGCTTTGCCGCCAATGCCGGTAGACCCGAATCCCCCTTCGCCCCGTTCTGAACAAGCCAGTTCTTCGGCGGCTTCCAGATGAACCTGCATAGCAGGGGCAAATATCAATTGGGCAATTCTGTCTCCGTTATGTACAGTATAGGGTTCTCTGCCGGTATTTACCAGAATTATTTCCAGTTCTCCCCGGTAATCGCTGTCGATGGTACCGGGTGCATTAAGAACGGTAATGCCGTATTTCAGAGCAAGACCCGAACGGGGCCGTACTTGCGCTTCCCATCCCGGAGGGATCTCCAAAACAAGGCCTGTCGGAATTTTTACCCGCTGTCCGGGCTGCAGTATTATCTCCAGCGGAAGAAAGGCTTCTACATCAGCCCCCGCCGCCCCTGCCGTTGCATATTTTGGCAGAGCGGCGTTTTTGTCTTTACGGTACACCTTCACACAGGGCGTGCCTGACGCGGGGCCAATCATCTTAATAGCGGCGGCGGTTGTTTCCCCGGTTAGGATTATTGTCCCGCTGGCCCCTGCCTTCTCCTCTGCCATAGCCGTCTGTTCTGCCCTGGCTTTCTCCTTCAGGGGGAGCGCCGTTTGGATCGATGGCGTCAATATACGAAAGATTCAAGCGGCCCATTTTATCGATTTCCACAAGCTTTACGGGAATTTCCTGTCCTTCGGAAAGAACATCGGTAACCTGGGCTATGCGCTGCCGTGAAAGCTTGGAAATATGTACAAGGCCTTCTTTACCGGGAAGAATCTCAACAAAAGCGCCGAATTCCATTATTCGCTTAACAGTACCGTTATAGATCCTTCCTGTTTCGGGATCGGAAACAACTCCCAGTACTGCGGTTTTTGCGTCTTCGGCATCTTTGGCATTTTTTCCGTAAATTGTAACAGTACCGTCGTTTTCGGTATTGATTGTTACGCTGTATTGTTCGCAAAGTGCTTTAATATTCTTGCCGCCCGGTCCTATCAGGGCGCCGATTTTGTCCACTTCAATTTTCAGGGTTACGATCTTCGGGGCATGCTCGCTGATCGAAGTAGAAGGCTTGTTGATCGTTTGATTCATAACCGAAAGGATATGGAGCCTTCCCCGTTTTGCCTGAGCAAGGGCTTTTCCCATTATTTCAGCATTAACGCCTGTAATCTTGATGTCCATCTGAAAACCGGTAATACCGTCTTCCGTTCCGGCAACTTTAAAGTCCATGTCCCCAAGGTGATCTTCTTCGCCGAGTATGTCGGAAAGCACCGCGTAACGATCCCCTTCCGTAATAAGCCCCATAGCAATGCCCGCTACAGGTTTTTTCATGGGAACACCGGCATGGAGCATGGAAAGAGTGCCGCCGCAGACCGAAGCCATGGATGAGGAACCGTTGGATTCCATAATTTCCGACACTACACGGATTGTATAGGGAAAATCTTCTTTGGAAGGAACCATTGCTTTTAGGGAACGATGTGCCAAATTACCGTGGCCGATTTCCCGCCGCCCTGTACCAAGACGGCCTGTTTCTCCCACCGAATAAGGGGGAAAGTTATAATGAAGGATAAAGTTTTCCCGCTTGTCGCCTTCGATATCATCGTAGATTTGTTCGTCAAAAACAGTTCCCAGAGTGGTTACCGCCAGGGATTGTGTTTCACCGCGGGTAAAGAGGGCTGAGCCATGGGTCCGTTTTAAAAGGCCGATTTCGCATGTAATCGATCTGATGTCTTCGGTGCCGCGGCCGTCAACCCGTTTTCCCTTGTCCAGAATGGAAGAACGCAGAATTTCATACTGTATATCTTCAAACAGGGCGTTAAAAAGTTTTTTCTGTACATCATCTTCAAGCTGCTCTGCATATTTTTCCGCCAGTTCTGATTTTACCGCTTTTATTGCTTCGCGCCGCTGGCCTTTTGTTGGCTCAAAACATGCGTTCTGTAGTTTGGGATATGCTTCGCCGCGTATTGCTTCCTTGTTGTCCAAAGTATAACTGCTGGGGTTTAACGGAAGCTTTTCCTTGCCCGAAACTGCACGAAGTTTTTCCTGAAGCTCGCAAAGTTCGATAATTACCTTGTGGGCTTTTTCCAGGGCGTCTATCATAAGTTCTTCGCTTACTTCGGCAGCTCCTCCCTCGACCATGGTAATTCCGTCTTTGGTGCCGGCAACAACAATCTCCAGCCGGGATTTTTCAATCTCTTCGTAGGTGGGATTAACCAACAGTTCGTCTCCCAATGCGCAGATACGCACGCCGGCAACAGGTCCGTTAAAAGGAATGTCCGAGATATGAATAGCTGCGGAAGAAGCTATAATTGCCAGTATATCAGTCGGGTTGGTTTGATCAGCAGAAATGGTTGTGGGAACTATCTGGATATCCCTGCCGAAACTTTTGTCGAACAGGGGGCGCATTGGCCGGTCGATAAGCCGCGATACAAGGATTTCCTTGTCTTTGGGCCGGCTTTCCCGTTTGATAAAACCGCCGGGAATCTTTCCTGCTGCATAGTATTTTTCGTTATAATCAACGGTTAATGGCACATAATCCATGCCTTCTTCCGAGTCAGAAGAAGCGCATACTGTGGCAATGACCGCCGAGCCTTCGTACTGGGCAAAGACAGAACCATTGGCCTGCTTTGCCATCCTGCCGGTTTCGAGGATTAATTCCTTGCCGGCTATTGTGTGGGTAACTGTCTGCATCATTTACGCAGACCCAATTCCTTAATCAGAGAACGGTACTTTTCCAGATCCACCCGCTGCAGGTATTTAAGCATACGGCGGCGTTTTCCTACCAGGATTAAAAGTCCCCGCTGTCCGGACTTGTCCTTTTTGAATTGTTTGCAATGTTCCGTTAACTGGTTGATCCGTTTGGTTAACAGGGCAATTTGAACTTCCGAAGCGCCGGTGTCTTTTTCGTTTTTACCGAACTTTGTGATAGTGGAAGTTACTTCTTCTTTGGTTAAAGCCATATATAATTACACTCCTTGAAACCTGTTTAATAGCGCCGCTTGATTACAATGGACGCCCTAATAGCAAAGCCGCTTCTTCGAATCTATGTGTCCGTAGAGCTTCCCTAATTCTGCTGGAACTGATAGCCGATCCCCCTTCCATAACAGGGGGTATTATTTCCGTTTCAATGCCCAGACTTTCCGCCAGTGCTTTAAAAGCCATTGCATCTGTATCTCTGTGATATCCACAGTGAAAATTCTCTCCCAACCCCATATAGGCAGGACAGAGATACCCGTTCAGGGCTTTCAGAAAGTCCCTTCCGTTTATTTTACTGAAATGCTCTGAAAAGTCAATGATCACAGCAAGTGAGATCCCTAAACTGTCCAAAAGGGCTGTTTTTTCTTCAAAACTGATAATACCTTCCAGTTTTTTGGGATTGTTACGGAATGTTATTATGGTTGGAAGGTATTCAGGCGCTTTTTCGGTGATTTTTGCAATTAGTGCCTGGTGCCCCCGGTGCAGACCGTCGAAAACACCTATCGTAAGGGCGGTTCTTTTGCCGCACGAGGGGAATATTCCCCCTTCTGGCCTGGTTGAATGTCCGGTTATCTCCAATTTCAGGCTATTGTCCGGACATAGTCTTTCAAGATCGTTCCAATTAATCTGCTGCATTGACAAACTTATAATTCCATAAATGATCTTTTTGTTCTATAAGTGCAGCAAAGGATTCCGGCCCAAAAAGGGCAATAGTATTGTTTTCCGGTTCGGGTAATGCTTCCCGAAGGAGTTTTAAATTTCCCCCATGGGAAACTACTTTGGCGGTTTCTTCGTTAATTTGAACGCAAGGTATGTTTAATTTTGAAAAAAGCTCAATGTTAAGAGGCTGAAGCGCTGTATTGATTATTTCTTCTATATGGAAGCTATTTGGTGTTTTGGGAGGTATGGATAATGCATCCTGTAAGGAAAAATTTCCTACCATAGTTCGTTTTAGGGCATGGAGGTGAGCACGGGAACCTATAGCCAGCGCCAGGTCTCTGGCCAATGAGCGTATATACGTTCCGCTGGAACAGTGAATCTCCAGTTCTGCATAAGGCGGATCCCAGGCAGTAAGGGAAATACTATAGATGGTAACAGGCCGTTTTTTCATTTCTATGGCTATGCCGGCCCTGGCTAATGTATGGGCGCGCTTGCCATTGACATGAATTGCCGAGTACAAGGGCGGAGCCTGAAGAATTGTTCCGGTAAAGGCAGGAAAAGCCGCTTCCATATCTTCCTTGCGGGGAATGGGAGCGCTTGCAACCGGTTTCCCCTGCGGATCAAGGGTGTCGGTTTCTTCGCCAAAACGGAGTAATGCCTGGTATTGTTTGTCGTAGCCTGTAAAAATTGAAGATAGTTTTACGGCACGGCCGGTTAACACTACAAGAAGGCCTTGTGCAAAACTATCCAGAGTTCCGGTGTGGCACACCTTTGGTGTTTTAAGGGCTTTTTTAACCGGTTTTAAACTGTCAAATGAAGTGGTTCCGGGATTTTTATGTAAAAGAAGTAAACCTGTCACTGTTCATCTATGCCAAGTTCATCTTCATCGCTGCTTTCGGGCAACTCTGCTGCAACAGCCTTTTTTTCTTTCTTTTTTCTGGGTCTGGAGCTAAAGGATAATCCGGAATGTCCCGGATGGTGAAGACGGGCGACATACGACACCAGCGAAAAATAAATAATCAAACAAACGGTAACGGCAATAATTTGCCAGGACGTGATCACCTTAAATAAAAAACTGAACATCTCTTTTGTAAACATTATTCTAATTATCGGTTTGCTTGTTCCAAAATCTGACATTTTGGAACGGCCTCATGAGTTAATAGAGCCTCATTCAAGGGGCCGTACTTTTTCAAGAGCTTGTAAATCTCTTATAACTATATCCGGCCTTTTACCTGCACACGCAGGATCGTCTTCACGGAGCCGGAGTGAACGGCGGTCTCCGGCAAAAAACGCTGTAATAAAACCTTCTCCAGCAGCGCTGATGACGTCGTTTTTCATATCGTTTCCAATGTAGAGGGTTTCGTCCGGTTTGATGTCATACTGTGCCAGGTGTTCCTTTGCCTTGGCAAAAAGCCGGGGAGAAGGCTTGGCTTCATTTTCCATAAAAGAATATAGCAACAGTTCGGGATCAAAACCCAGTTCTGCCGGGGAAGCGCTAAAAAAAGCGTTGAATAAAAACGGTGTATAGAATTGTGCGTTGGAAATTATTCCCAGCTTTACTCCGTTTGCAATAAGAGTACGCAGTACTTTCTCCGCATAGGGCATAGGATACACCGGATTTACCGCCAGTTCGTAGCGCAGGGCAATCTCCCGTCCGGTACAGCGAACGGAAGTCTTTGGTCCGATTTTATCCGGAAACCTTTGCATCTTTTGCAGCGATTCCCAACAGGACGGAATGGTTCCTTTGTAGTCTGCCCATATCTCTTCAACCCTGACTTCAGGCCAGACTATTCCTTTTGCATGAGCTTTTTCGTGCCGTTGTTTTACCGCCGAGCGGAAGTATTCACTCATTTCTGAAATAATACCTGGTTCCATAGTAGTACCTGACATCATACCGGTGGAAATTTCTCCTGCGCCGGAAATAAAGAGTGTTCCGTAAAGGTCAAAAAGCACTGCCCTGATGCCTTTAAAAACCGGTTCTCCTTTTTTGGGTATCAATGCTTCCCATTCGGCAGAAAGAATTACCGGCAATGGCTCCAATGGCTGTGAAGATTCACGAATGAGCTTTATATAGTAAATAAGTTCTGCATCGCTCATAGATTTTTAATCATTGCTGTGTTACCTATTTATGGCTGCTATTTGAATCTGCTTCAGGCGGACTAATCCCTACAAGGAATAAATGCTGCGGATCAAGGTATAATTCCAAAAGCCGCTGACGTGAAATGCTTTGGTTAACCGGAGAAAGGACTTTCCTGTACGCTGTCAGAATTGTTTTAAGAATAGTTTCCTTTGAATAAGCGGAAAATACTGCCTCCCGATTTGCTTCGACAAGAGCCGGTATACTCCGCCGGGATACGTCAGTGCCGGGAGTCTCGTTTAGATTACTTTTCCAGTCTGCCAGAGTTTCCAAAAACGGATTGTTCTTTTTGATGTGCTCCCGTACCATTTTATCCTGTATGGTAAGGGCAATTATTTTTTCCTGTATTTCTTCATCCATGATCCCAAAATCATAAGAATCCTTGTTAAAAACCTGGTCCAGTTCACCGGGAATTTGCGAAGGGACAGAAAGGCCGAAGGCGGCGTAAAGCCTTTTTAGGCCATCGGCAGTTTTTTCTTTTAGTTCTTCCGGCCATGCATATTCAGCCGGAATGTTCAGTGCAGGATACAATTCATCCATGCAAACACCGGCTTTTTCAAAATCACGGCATACATAATCAATACGGCGTCCAATTACAGCAAGATCTGCAGTCCATGGTTCAAGAAAAGAAAAGCCGAAACCTTCTTTAACGGATGTTGTAATTACCGCCTTTGTACAGCCCATTACATCGGCAAATGAAGAACAAAGCCCTGCTTCAAATTCAACAGGAAGCTTTAGTTTTGCGGCTGTTTCCTTCCAGCGATTGTATATGGGCATATCCTGTTCTGTAGTCGGAGGCTGGGTTATTGCTATGGTTGTTCCCGGTGCTGCAGAATCAGAGCCGGTAAAAATGGAAAGAAACAATGCTTCCCCGATATTCTTTCGCCTGATTCCCCTTACCGGATACACAAATTTATTTTTGGTAAGTCCCTGTGTAATGGTGAGTTTTCTTACTTCGTTCGGAAGCAGGTGAAGTCCTTGCGGTGTTAGCCCTGCCTTAAGCAGAAAGTCGTAATCCCGGCTGTTGATTACGCCGTAATGACAATTTTCCGGGTATTCTTCGTCTATATAAACATCCGGCCGGAAATCTTCCGCAAGATCGTGGTTTTGCAATAAGAGCGGAGCCCATTCAGTTATTTTTTTTAGTGCGCCAATTAAAAGGCTGTTTTTTCGGATAAGCGGATTGTGTACATGAATCAGATCCGCCCTGCTGCCCGGCCAATGTGTACGGATTGCATCTTCTATTGAATGGGCAAGTTTTTCCGGTTCTGTTTTTCCGGGCGCCGGTGCGGATTCGGGCAGACGAAAACGGTCGTAATGCAGTGCCGGAACTACGGCAATGGGGATCCCTGTCCAGTTTTCGGGATGCGGCGGCTGTTCTCCGCTAAGGATAAGTACATCTTCACCGGCTTCACGCAAAGCATTTGCCTGATGGAATACAACCTGAGTTACTCCTCCGGGCCGCAGATGGTAATGAACAAGAACGATTTTCACAGGTTTCCCGCTAA
>WRIB01000065.1 GCA_009782955.1 Treponema sp.
TCTGAGCATCATAATGATTCAGATGATTGTTGCGGTCTTTCCCTTTGTTATTGTTGATTTATACTGGCAAACTCCGCATTACAGACGTGTTTACCTGTCGTGGCTATTGCCTGTTTCTGTTAATATGATACATACCTATGCGGCGTTATTGATTGGGCCATTCAGATCCTTATCGATTGACAATGCGTATGCCGTGATGCTGCTCACGTTTGCCGCTATTGTGTTTTTTTTCCTGTCCCGAAAAATCATTCCGCCGCGAACGCAGGAAAATCCCGCCGCAGGCTCACCGCCGGATATCAACGATATTTTCAGGAAACATAACCTAAGTGAACGCGAGACGGAAGTTGCCATGCTGCTGGCGCATGAGGGTTTAAGTTATGAAGAAATGGGAAACCGCCTTTTTATTTCCGAACGAACGATTAAGTTTCATGTTTCCAACATCTTCCAAAAATTCGGCGTAATCAAGCGAGTAGCGTTTTTGGCGAAATTAAACAAACAGAGTTGAATTCCCTCGTCAACATCAAGCCTGATAAACAAACCGGTTTTTTTAAAGAGCGCCTTCTTCCCCCTTTATATGCAACAATTGCAAACTCAGATTAACACAGACCCAGATACTCCAGGGCTTTAACCACAGCTCCCTCGCCTACAGGAGCGCTTATCCATGAAGCCTTTTCTTTTAATTCTTCGCAGGCATTCCCCACGGCAATGCCTGTTCCTGCACACTGAATAATGTCCATGTCATTGGAAGAGTCCCCGATTGCAATACTGTATTTTTTTTCCAAACCAAGGGTGTCCAGAATCAGATTCATACCTTTTGCTTTTCCTTCTCCTTTAATAAAACAATCAAGATGCGGTATTTGCGGATATATATCAAAGTGTTTTTCCAAAAATGCCCTTTCTTCGTTCCCGATAGAGTGATCGACAGTTAACATGGACACTTTTGCATCTGCATACTTTCCGGCAAAATCGCTTGCCGAAGTAATGTGTAACCTGTTACCGCTTTGGTTTACCGCATAACTGTATTTATCTCCCCTGAATCCGCATTTCTTGTTCTTTGCAAGAAGTAAACCGGCAACTTCGCAAAGTAACGGAACAGGAATCCAGTTATGGTATATGTTTTTTCCGGCAAGGATCACATGGGCGCCGCCGGCAGCAACAACACCGTCTTTCCAGACAACATTTTCCAGTGTTTTTGGGATTTGAATCAGAGATCTGCCGGTACAAAGAAAAAATTTTGTCCCTTTTTTCCATGCCTTTTCAATGCCGGCAATATCATCGTTAAAAGGACCACTGCTATCCCCGGAAATTAATGTACCGTCAATGTCAAGAAAAACCGAGTGTACTGACATGGTGTAAGTATATCTGAATAACAGTATAATGGAAACCAATACAGCCAATGATTAATTCAGACTTTACCAAGACAGAAAACCAGGCGGAAATGCTGGCTAACCGTTTGCGGAAACGCCAGCGGCATCTGAAAAAATGGGCACGCCGTACCGGCGCCGGAATGTACAGATTATATGACAGGGACATTCCGGAAATACCTCTTGTTCTGGACTGGTATTGTCCTGTTGAAGATAATAACTCCGTAGAGAGCGCTGCTCTTGCCGGTGCTCTCTACAAAAGACCGTATGACAAAGAAAACGAAAATGAATGGCTTGCCGCAATGAAAGAAGCCGCTGTTTCCGCACTTGATATAGAACCGGAAATGATCTTCCTGAGAGAACGGAAAAAACAAAAAGGCGAACTGCAATATAACCGGTTTGATCATAAAGAAATACGCAGAAAAGTATGTGAGGCCGGTCTTTGTTTTTGGGTAAATCTATCCGATTATCTGGATACAGGGCTTTTTCCGGACAGACGGCTGTTACGCTCTTTTTTATCCCATGAATCAGGAACCCTTCACATATTAAATTTGTTTTGTTATACAGCATCTCTATCTATCGCAGCGGCGGCAGGAGGAGCTGCTGCCGTTGATTCGGTAGATCTTTCCAATAATTATCTTGCCTGGGCAAAAGAAAATTTTTCCCTGAATAATCTAAATGCCTGTTTAACAGAAAAGGAAGAATACTTTAAACAAAACAATATTAAACCATTTAACCTTATCCGTGATGATGTTCTCCATTTTGTTAAAGAAGCCCGCCGCTGCCGTTTACGATGGGATATAATAATACTCGATCCGCCGGCGTTTTCCAATTCAAAAAAAATGTATAAAGATTTTGATTTAAAACGGGATCATCCCGCATTAATTGCAGACTGTTTTAAACTTCTTAATCCCGGCGGAAAAATATACTTCAGTGCAAATGTAAAAGGTTTTAAGCTGAAAAATCATCAATCACCATCAATTCCTGCATATTCGGAAGATAACATATCAATAACCGACATTACCGAACAGTTGCGGGACGAGGACTTTAAGGGGAAGTCTATTCCCCACACATGGCGAATGTCCACCATGTGAAACAGGTAAAATCATATAAGCGCCCGGATTATTTAATGATCGAAATATTCCTTTCCAAAGTTTTAAAACGGCCGGACAAAGATTCTACATCACCGGGATTTTCCATATTTATATAGAACGAGTAACGAACATCTCCGGACACATTCACATGGGAAAGAAGCCCTCCTGTAGAACCTGTATTATCACTTGAAGAAATACGGCTTATACCGTCAAACGGATACTTCGCTGCTACAATTTCATTCCAGTTTTCCATTACTTTTGTTCCAAGCCTTTCATCAGGTTTAACATGTTTATGGACAACAAAATAATCACTTCCTTTTATATCCCGCTCAACAATAAGCGAACGAAAACCATATTCAATTTCTTCACCCTTGCGGTAATAACCGGGAATCAATAAAAAAGAAGATTGAGAAGTCCAGTTAAAAACAGATGTTCCGGTATTTATGGTCAGCTGGGGAAGAGCAAAGGAAATGCTTTTCTCTCTTTCGTTCCAATTATAAGTAAATGATGCAAGAAATTCCGGAACCCATTTTTTCATGACAAGAAATTCAGTCCATTCTTCCAAATTACCCCTGTAGCCTACAAAAAGACGATCGCAGGTTGCCTCCATATCCCACTCGTAAACATGACGGGCATATGAATCCTGTTGTGTCATCATTATTACAGGTCCGTTTGGAGCGGGAAGTATATACGCCAATATTATCTCGTCGGAATAACCCTGAAGCCAATATGTTTTTATCCACTTTCTTCCCTGGCGGTCCGTATATTCGGAAACCTTCACAGGTTCACCGAAAGAAAGGATCCGGTACTTATTGCCTGCACTTCCCAAAGCACGCTCATGATTTACGGCCTGGAGATACGTATCCATAATGGTTTTGGGATCTGTATTAATTTTTTCTACAGGTATTGATTTGGGACGGCGTATTTTAATGAACAAAAAATCCGAAACATCACTTTGAAGCAGAAGTCCGTCATCCGGAAGATTAAAATTCTGAATACGAAGATCCGATATTTTCCACTGATCGTCATTTTTGTCAACAAAAGCCAATTCCGGAAAATCGGAACGCATTACCTGATACAGAAGAAAACGATTGTTCGGACCATCCAGGTATTTCGGCATTTCATTAAATAAATCTGTCATTGCCGTTGGATAATATGCCTTATACCCTTCGTAGATAATGCGCCGGAAATCTTTATAGGCTGCCGGAAGGGTTGTATCCATTTCGAAAACCCTGTATATACGTTTTGAGAAAAGCAAGTGCCCATAACTGTATTTGCGGCGAAAATGGGTTGTATTGGATGGCGCTGAAATAACTTCCGAGGCAGGAAGCGAATAAAGAATATTGTCCCTTAGTGCAATTACAATCCCAACAACTTTTCCGTCGGGAGTAACCAGAGGGCCGCCGGAATTACCGGGATTTCCGTCGGCAGATGACTTAAGCAGGTTCCAGCGGCCTTCTTCGTCTTCCGGAACCGTTCCAAGGATCAAGCCGTTACGTACAACAATCCCTTCCCCCAATGCATTACCTATGCTGTAAACCTGGGAATTAGTCTTAAAAGAAGGAATTAATTCAAACCATGAAGAAAAGGTTTTATCTTTAACGGTAAAAACCAAAAAATCCTTTTCATTTGAAACCTTATGTACCATGTTAATTTCGTAAACATTCCCTTTTGAATCGCGAATAAAATATTCCGTAAACACATCACTTTCGTCGCTTAAATCAATCACATGGTAGGCAGTAACTGCTTCTGTGGAAGAAACTGCAAAAGCAGTGCCTATGGAATAGTATTTGTCGCTGCGTATGGCATAGGGGATTATCGACCAGTCCATTTCCCTGTCGTAAACGATATTTTTTTCTTCCGGTTTCAGGATAACTACTTCAAACACCGCTTCGGTTACCAAATTTTGCAGTTTAGAAGAAAGTCCCGCCGGCGCATTGGCTGACTGTTGAGACTGACAGGCACCAAACACTAAAATCAATAAGAAGGGGAATAATCCAAAAATTCTTTTCATGTAAACAACATACTCCTTTATTTGCAATTAATCAATTAATCGATACCGGCAGCTTTACGGAAACGTTTAACCGTAGCAGCTGCGATTGGACGGGCTTTTTCGGCGCCCTTTGCGAGAATACTGTCCAGCCCTTTCTTGTCGGCAATAATTGCATTATACCGTTCCCGCAAAGGAGAAAGGCCCCTGTTTACCACCCGGAACAGCTCTTCTTTGGCTTCTCCCCAGCCCATACCTCCTTCTTTATACCGGGCAGCCAGGGCATTTTGTTCATCCTGCGAAGTAAATAGTTTATACAACAAAAAAATCTGACTGGAATCAGGATCCTTTGGTTCTTCCACTCTCTGGGAGTTGGTTACTATCCTCATGATTAATTTGTGCAATTGATTTTCTGTGCCAAACAAAGGCAGGGCATTGTCGTAACTTTTGCTCATTTTTCTGCCGTCCAGCCCCGGTACCACAGCGACACTTTCCGTTATTCTTGCCTGGGGAACTTTTAAAATATCTGCTTTATACGTGGCATTTACCGATTGTGCTATGTCCTGTGCCATCTCTATATGCTGTACCTGATCTTTTCCTACGGGAACAATATCGGAATCAAAAAGAATAATATCCGCCGCCATAAGTATCGGATAGGTAAAAAGTCCTATATTGATTCCTGCATCAGGATCAATTCCTTTTTCCTGGTTTTCCTGCACAGCTGCTTTGTAAGCATGTGCCCGGTTCATTAAACCTTTGCCGGTAAACGCCATAAGCATGGTACTTAATTCAAATACTTCCGGTATGGAAGACTGACGGTAAAATATCACGTTCTCCGGATCCAGTCCCGAAGCAAGCCATCCTGCTGCAACTTCACGGATGGATCCTTCGAGTTCCGCCGGATTTTTTACCTGATTGAGTGCGTGATAGTCGGCAATAAAATACCGTGCATTGTATTCTTTGGATAATTCAAGAGCCGGCTTAATTGCTCCAAAGTAATTGCCGATGTGGAGACTGCCTGTGGGTTTAATACCTGTAAGTGAGATTTTTTTCATACAATGAATACTCCATGATTAACAATAACAAAAAACTGGTATTATTAACAGTTGAGGTTGTTCCAAAAACTGAAGTTTTGGAACAGCCTCAGTTATTCCAGACGGGGATTTATCAGGGAAAGATATTTTCTGCGGGAAGAAACCAGGGATTCCAGTTCATGAAGCATATTTTTATCAACCTCTTCTGCAATGGGAAAAATAAACTTTACTGTTTCATCAGTATAACGGGAAATAAATTCCGTATTTATAACAAAGCCCAGGGCAATCATATTGGAAATACGGTCGGCGCATTTGAGGATCTTTGCATTTTTTGAACCCGATTCCTTTATCCTTGTAAGAAATTCTGCTTTGGTTTCTCCGGGGTTTCTGGTTACCTGTAAAATCAGATCGTAAACAGCCGGACTTTCGAAGTCTATGGATAAAAGGAGGTTGTGGTTGAATTCCGGCACATCCTCTATAACATCGTGAACCAATGATGCTTTTAGCAATACAGATTCGATATAATTGTAATCAACAAGAGTTGCCATGGTATCGAATTGATGGCGGAACATATTCCCGCCGCCTTCTCTGGTTTTTCCTATTAGCAGGGTAGCAAGCTGCATATAGGGAGCAAGATATGTACCTTTAAGAAGCATCATTTCATGCGAAGTCATGCACACGCCGCCTCCTAGCGGCGAATTATACGCTCAAGATCAAATGTCTTTATTTTAAGTCTTTTAAGTATACTTCTATTTTGCCGGTTCTTTCTTTTGCTTCCGCACATTTTTGTTTCTCCGCTTCTACCAATTCAGGCGGGGCGTTTTTTATAAAATCCGGATTTGCTATTTTAGCTTCCAGAGCAGCAATATACTTTTTATCCCTTTCAAGGTTCTTTTCAAACTTGGCCTTTACGCTTTTAAGATCCACCGCTCCGCCCAGGAAAAGCACTGCTTCCCAATCGGTTCCTGCGAAACCTACCCCTCCGTCCATTGCAGCTTCCGTATTTTCAGGTTTTGATTCATAACCCTTCTCTTCTGTATTAATCTGTAGTTCTTCCAGTCCGGCCAGGAGTTTTACCAATTCCGAATTTTCCTTAAGAAAGCCGGAAAGCACAGCATTTGTTTTAACCGCAGCCACAAGTTTTTTATCCGGCTGTACGGTACATTCACTGCGGCAGGTTCGTATTTGACGCACCAAATCCTGCAGAAAAGCAAAGTGTTTTTCCGCTTCGGGATCATGTAAGTTATTGTCAAATTCAGGATACCGTGCATTAATCAAAAGTCCGCCAGGCCGGGATTCTTCGGGGAACTTGCCGTATATTTCTTCTGTAACAAAGGGGATAAGAGGATGAAGCAGCTTAAGCGCCTGGCAAAGCACATCCAACAATACCGTTGTTGCGCGATCCTTTTCCGCATCGGAAGTTTCCCTTTTTATGGAAAGCTTGGTTGCTTCTACATACCAGTCGCAAAAATCATTCCAGAAAAATTCATACGCAGCAATACCGGCATCGTTAAAGCGATAGGAACAAAAGGCTGCACTCATATCATGTGCAGCGTTATTTAGGCGGGAATAAATCCACTTGTCTACAGGAAGGAGCGAAGGATTTTTTACAATGTTTCGGCCTTCCAGGTTCATTAAAATATAGCGGCTGGCGTTCCAAACCTTATTGGCAAACTTTGATCCCAGCTTAAAGGATTCTTTATCTATTAATAGATCCTGACCCTGAGCACACATAAACGCCAGCGTAAACTTTAAAGCGTCGGCGCCGAATTCGTCCACCAGTTCAAGAGGATCAAGTCCGTTGCCAAGGCTTTTGCTCATCTTACGGCCTTTCTTGTCCCTGATAAGCCCGTGTATATAAATATCCCTAAACGGGGCCTTGCCGGTAAATTCAAGGCCGGCCATGATCATCCTTGCAACCCAGAAAAAGATTATATCGTAGGCAGTAACAAGGGCAGTGGTCGGATAATACGTATTATAGTCGCTGGTATTACATTCTGCGTTTTCCCAGCCCAGGGTGGTAAACGGCCAAAGCCAGCTGGAAAACCAGGTATCAACAACATCAGGATCCTGTGTTGTTTTTTCCGATCCGCATTTGGGACAAACGGTAATATCTGTCCTGGACACAGTTAATTCTCCGCAGCCTGCGCATGTCCAGGCGGGAATGCGATGCCCCCACCAAAGCTGACGGCTAATGCACCAGTCACGGATATTTTCCATCCAATGCTGATAGGTGTTTTCCCATCTGCGCGGATAGAATATCAGTTCTCCCCGCCGCCATGATGCAAGGCCTTTTTCCGCAAGGGGTTTCATCCGGACAAACCACTGTTCCGAAAGAAAAGGCTCAATTACCGTGTTACAACGGTAACAATGACCCAAAGCATGGGTAATTTCTTCATCATGAAGAAAATATCCATTGTCCTTTAAATCCAGGAGTACTTGTTCCCGTCCATCCTGTATCGAAAGACAGCGGTATTTTTCGGGAACTTCATCGTTTAGTTTACCCTGGGGAGTGAGTATATTGATTATTTCAAGGTTATGCCGCTTGGCCAGTTCCCAGTCGTTGGGATCATGGGCCGGAGTTATCTTTACCGCTCCGGTACCGAATTCCCTGTCCACATACGGGTCGGCGATAATGGGAATTTTTCTGTCTGTAAGGGGAAGCAGTACTTTTTTTCCAACCAGGTTTTTATAGCGTTCATCATCGGGATGAACTGCTACAGCAGTATCGCCCAGCATTGTTTCGGGCCGTGTAGTGGCAATTTCTATAAAACCGCCGTTTTCACCAACCACAGGATAACGAACATGGTACATTTTTCCCGGCATGTCTTCATGATCCACTTCGTCGTCGGAAAGAGCGGTACCGCAGGAACAGCACCAGTTTACCAGGTAGTTGCCTTTATAAAGAAGATTTCTTTCGTAAAGCGTAACGAATACTTCGCGTACTGCTCGGGAAAGACCTTCGTCCAGGGTAAAACGTTCTCTGGTCCAGTCTACCGATGCTCCGATTTTGGCAAGCTGCCGGTCAATAATCGCAAGATGCTCTTTTGCAACTTTCCAGGTTTCTTCAACAAATTTTTCCCGACCCAGTTCATGGCGGCTAATTCCCTTTTCGCGAAGCTGTTTTTCCACCACATGCTGGGTGGCAATCCCCGCATGATCCGTACCGGGCACCCAAAGGGTTTTTTCTCCTTTCATCCTCCGAAAACGGATAATAATATCCTGAATGGAATTATTCAGGCCGTGCCCAAGGTGAAGTACGCCTGTTACATTAGGCGGCGGAATAACTATGGTAAAGGTTTTTTCAGCTGAAGATGTTCCGCTGTTTCCGGTTTCCGGTTTAAAGGCACCGCTTTCTTTCCACTGTGAATATATCCTGTCTTCAAAAGTTCCGGGATTGTATGCTTTTTCCATCTCAATTGCTTTCATTGCCCTTTTCCTTTTCTAATAATAACAATGCATGCTCAATTTCATCAATCACACTGTCCGGGGTCGAAGCTCCTGCACCCAGGCCTATTTTTTTTACTGCCAATTCTGCATTCGGCAAGTGTAATAATGCCGGAGGCAGATCTGATGCTGTTTCAACAAGCCATGACTCCTTGCCGTAGTCCTGGGCTATGGAAAGAAGGCGTTGTGTATTGGCCGACTCCTTTCCTCCGGCAATAACAACGGCATCAACAGAGGAACAAAGCTCACGCAGTGCATCCTGCCTGTCTCTGGTAGCATCACATATCGTATTCTTTACTTCCAGATTGGGGAAGTGTTTTTTTATTGCATCAGCAATGGAAAGATATTCATCTCCGGAAATTGTTGTCTGGCCGATTAATGCGGTTTCTGCCGGACAATTTCCGCTCTGCCGCAATTTATTGGCCGCCCAATTTGCTTCGTCAGGATCGCCGACAATAATACAATTTGAATCTTTGACAAAACCATAAATTCCCTTTATTTCTGCATGTTCTTTTTCACCGGCCAGAAAAATAGTGTACCCTTTTTCCGCCAGAGCAAGGGCTATTTTCTGGTTTACCTTAACTCTCGGGCATGTTGCGTCTATGATCCTTGCGCCTTGCTCCCGAAGTTTTTGTTCCGCATCAGGACTTACCCCGTGGGCACGAATGATAACCGAAACGCCTTTAAACAAATGAACAGAACCGGAAAAAAGTTCTTTTTCCTTTAATACCTTAACGCCGCGCTTTGCAAAAAAAGAGAGCACCTGGGGGTTGTGGATCAAGGGACCAAGAGTGTAAATCCTCCCTTCCGGTATATTTTCCGCTGCTGCAGAGAGTGCTTCGCCCGTCATTGTTACGGCACGGCGCACTCCCATACAGAAACCCAAAACTTTTGCCCGTATGATCTTCATTCCACAGGAATCGCAATTTGAAAAGGCTGTTTAAAAACTCCGTTCATAAAAACCTTTACATTTTAGGTTTTTACAGTCTCGCTATCCACAGCTTTTCGCTTAAACTTCCTGTCCCAAAGAAGTACAAATCCATTGGCAATAAAGATTGTGGAATAAACACCGGACAAGATGCCCACCATAAGAGCAAGGGCAAAATCTTTCATCGAACCGGTAGTAAAGATATAGAGGGAAACCACCGCCAACATGGTAGTAACCGTGGTAATAAAGGTTCTGCTTAAGGTTTCGGTTGTAGCACGGTTAAGGATTGTTTCAAAACCATCGTCGGGATATATTCTGATGTTTTCCCTGATCCGGTCAAAGACAACAACCGTATCGTTGATCGAATAACCAAGTATTGTAAGAATAGCCGCTATGGTGGTAGTGTTGAACTCCATTCTGGTCCAGACAATGAAGGTTACCATTACAAGAGAATCGTGAATAATTCCCAATACCGCTCCAATGGCAAACTGGAACTTAAAGCGAATGGCTGCATAAATCAGGATCAGCAGCAAGGTCGCGCCCAAAAGCCAAACCGCCTGATCCGCCAGATTTTTTGAAAACCGGGAACCCACATAATTGGAACCGGTTACCGCTACCTCCCCAATACCAAAATATTTTTCCAGGGCAGTACCGATATCGGCAGTGTTAAAATTGTTTCCCAGATCACTGTCCTGCATACGAATCATAAAATGCCGATCTGCCGGATCCCCCAGCACCTGAACTGCTGGATTGCCAAAAGAAGCAATGGCTGATCGTATTTCATCCAGAGGAACTTCTTCGGCGGTGAAGGAAAGATAATGAACCCAATAGTCGCCCGAAGCGGAATCGGGCAGTATCGGAGCCGCCTGAGTGTCCAATACAAATGTTCTAAAAGCCGTAGAACCGGGTACAACAATATTGGCTGAAATACCTTCCGCCTGATCCAATGCCTGGGCAAAAGCTCCGATAGTATTATAATCTGCCAGCAGATACTGAGCGCTGTAACCCTGAACTCCAACACCGGAAACAGTTATGGTCAGGGCGGTATTGTTCAGCGAAACAACGGCATTGCCGGATCCATTGTAGTTCAGACTAAATGCACGAGGCACCAACTGAATTTCCTGAATCAGTCCTGCACGGAAGTCAATCCCCATATTAAAACCGTCTTTTTGCACATAGCCCGTAATACCGGAAATAATAATTATCAATGAAAAAACACAGGCGGGAATAAAGAAACGGGAAAACTGTATTACCCTTTTCATCATGCCCTCCCCGGACGGAGGCTGTCCGAAGCTTCCGTATCCTGCTTAATAAACCAGCTGACACGCAATTTTTTTGTTCCCATTACATCGGTACTAAAATCAAACATAAGCCGTGAAACAAAAAGTGCCGTAAAGACCGACGAAAAGATACCGATAGAAAGACTTACAGCAAAGCCCTTGATGGGACCTGAACCCAACTGTGAAAGGAACATTGCTGCAATAAAAGTGGTGATGTTGGCATCCATAATTGACCAAAAAGCTTTTCTGTAACCAGCATCTATCACAGATTTCCGGCTCTTGCCCAAACGTTGTTCTTCCTTCATCCGTTCAAAGATAATTACACTGGCGTCAACCGCCATGCCAATAGTAAGGATAAATCCTGCAATACTGGGAAGAGTCAGAGTAAAATTAAAAGCCGAAAGAATACTGAACATCAAATACATATTCAGTATTTGGGCAACAACTGCATTGATCCCCGCAGAACGGTAATACAGAAGCATAAAGACCAACACCGCCGCCAAACCGCCAAGCAGGGCATAGAGCCCCCGTGTGATCGTATCCGCCCCCAAAGAAGGGCCGATAGATTGTTGATTTACAACATCAAGCCGTATCGGCAGTGCGGCGCTCCGCAGCACTGTCGCAATATTATTCGCTTCATCTGCGGTAAATCTGCCGCTGATTCTTACCGAATCCCGGATTGCGCTGTTTATATTGGCAATGGTTTTTATACGGTTGTCCATAATCATGGCAAGTGGCGCGCCTACATTGGCGGAAGTAAATTCGTAAAAAATATCTCCGCCTGCCGAATCAAGATTAAACGTTACTCCAAGTTCACCGGTACGGTTATCCCGTTCTACAGAAACATACTGGATATGGCTTCCGTCAAGTCCTATTTCTTTTTTAACCGCCGCGTAGCTTTTAAATTCATCAAGGCCAAAACGATCTTTTTCATAGTATCCAAATATTAACACATCGTCGGGAATAACGCCCTGGACAGGAATCGTTCCGTCATCATTTGGGATAACACTGGGATGCTGACGGCGGTAATTTTCAAAAGCCATGGTAGCTTCCGGATCCTGCAGACGAAATGTAAGGCCTCCCGATTCCATAATGATTGCTTTGATCTGTTCCGGATCCTGAACGCCGGGAATCTCAATATAAATTTGATCTGAACCCTGCCGCCGGATAACCGGCTCGGTAAGACCGAAACGATCAACCCGTCCGTTCAGTACCTCAAGGGTTTGTTCAAACAATATTTCCCTGTCCTGGTCATTAAGCGATCGCTGGTATCGTTCCCGAAAGGTTTCTGCCAATGCTTCCATGTCGCCCTGCAGCACAATGGAGAGTCCGCCGGAAAGATCCAGCCCCAACTGAACGGCATTTTGCTGAAGATTCTTTAATTTAAGAATTCTGTCCCCATAATGAGATTCCATCAAATTCTGAATATCGGAACGGGGAAACATCCTTGAAACAGATACTGCGTCCCAGGTTTCGGGAACCGGCTTGCCTTTGTAGAGCTTTTTTGCTGCATCAATCAGATATTCCATGCCGGGAGGAAGAGCTTCTCCCCTCCGTGCCGCATTGGCCAATGTTTCCAAATCATGTCCGGCAGTGCGCCGTGCATAATCCCGAATCTGTTCACGGGAACCCAAAGCCAGGGACTGTTCATCTTTCGGAATGAAAAAGTACCACTTTATTGTGGGATAAAGGAAAAGAAAACAAGCCCCAAATACAAGGAGACAAATGAAAAACCGGTAGCGCTTCCTCATTATTAATCAGCGCTCTCCCCGCCTGAGCTGTCCCCTTTTTCTTTCATTGACGCGATAGCGCTTCGGGTAAATTCAATTTTGCAGCTTTCATCCACCTTGAGTATCACCGAATTTTCCCTGACACTCTGAACAACCCCGTGGATGCCTCCTATTGTAACAACCTTGTCGCCTTTTTTTAGTTCCGACAACATACGCTGGGTTTCTTTTCGCTGCTTATTCTGGGGCCTTATCATAAAGAACCAAAAAACTCCAAAAATCAATACAATGGGTAAAAAACTGAGAAGACCTGCGCTACCGCCTTGCTGACCGCCGCCAGGTGCTCCCATGAGCATAAAATTGACAAAATGATTCATAAAACATCCTTAATAAAGTAAGTAAAAACAGACTAGCATGGAAAAAAAGGGAAGGTCAATTACTTAAAATGGTGTTTTTCTGGTGGATATAAGTGATTGACAACATCCGTACCGAAATGTAAAACTAAAAAATCAGCCACCTCCATGCGGCTTATGGAAGGTGCAACTGCCCGGATGGGCGGTTACAAGTATGGTAAGGAGAAGAATATGGCAAGTGTTGTAAAAAAGGTAACTGACTACGTTAAGGAAATACCCGGCGCTACCAAGGAACTTGCCAAGGAAGCAGGTCAGGCTGTTAGTAATGCAGTAAAAACAAGCATAGAGAAGAATATGGCAGTAAATCAAGCTATGAGAGATGACCTTAAATGTCCTCAATGCAATGGAACAGGGAAGGATAATAATAAAAAACCCTGTAAGCCTTGTAAAGGAACCGGGTGGAAGAATGGGAGCCCAATTTAAAAAAACCAGAGAATAGAAACCTGTTTATAGTACAAAATCAATAAGAAATCCCGTAAAAAGGGCAAAGAGTACAGAAAACCCTATATACAAGACAAAATCTTTAATACCCAGGATAATTTTAACAGCTCCCAGGTTTGTTATCTTCATGGCCGGGCCTGTAATCATAAACGCAGAAGCGGAACCAAGGGACATGCCGGTTTCCATCCACGAAAGAAGCAACGGTATGGTACCGCCGCCGCAAACGTAGAGCGGAACGCCTACTGTCGCGGCCATTAGCAGACCGAAGCCCCGATGCCTGCCAAAAACAGCCGCCATTGTATCAGGGCTTACATAACGCTGAAACAGGGCGGAAAGTGCTATGCCAAAAAGAAAGGCAGGCCCTGTAGCCCTAACATTCCGCAAAAGGTTTTTTAAAAAACGCAGCAGCACATTGCTGTCAAG
>WRIB01000066.1 GCA_009782955.1 Treponema sp.
TTAAAAGGGTAGTCCGACGCTAATTCCTTATAACATAAAGAATTAGTTAATGCCACCTCGGAGAATTGAACTCCAGACACGCAGATTTTCAGTCTGCTGCTCTACCAACTGAGCTAAGGTGGCATGATATTTTAGATGTATCATTTTTTATTAATAATGTCAAGCTGCCAAATTGATAACAAATTTTCTCATGTGCTATTTTCTGTTCACTCTGACTTTCCAATAAAATTAAAATACAACTGTACCTCGCTGAAACTTATTCCTAGCTTTTTGGCAATAATATCCGGGGCAAAACCTGCTTTTTGAAGTTCAGCAATTCTTTCATTTACATGGCGAGGTTTAAATGCCAAAGGTTCCCGGGACTTGGTAATATTGGGCGGTAATGCCTGTTCCTGCCCTGATAGAGTAACCGGTATTTGTTCTGCTGTCGCCTGCACAGGCGGGGTTGGTTCAGTTGCATAGGATTGAGCAGGAACCGCCGTATCAGGTTCCAAAGAGGGCCGCCTTCTGTGAGGTTTTCTGGTTTCAATTCTGTAGGCTGCTTCTGCAGTCTTCGCAGTACTGCCGGCTGAAACGCCAGAACCTTTTGGAACCTGAACTTCAAGCCTTTCTACAAGCGGCTTTTTGTTCAGTACTGCCAGAGTCAGGCTTTCATTGTTACGATTGTCTAGTTCACGGTTGTATACAGCAATTCGCCGTTCAGCTTCATTGCATATTTCCCGTAACGAGTTTATCTTTTCTTCCAATAATTGCAAGCTCTGGTCTGTCTTTTCATCAATGTCCGCCGCCAACAGATCAACTTCTTTCTGAAGTTCATTCAGGATATAATCCGGACTGGTTCGATTGCGGACAAAAGCTTTAAGGTATAAAAAGGCCAGAAACCATAATAATATGGCGACGGCAAAACCAATAAAAAAACCGTTTATCATTTCTTATATAATATATGTAAATCTGTATAAACATAAACCCCAATTACCTGGTTTCCTATCTGAATGGGTGTTCCTTCCCCCGCCGATATGGAGAAATTGATACGTTCAGTCCGATAAATTGTGGTATTATTTACATAAATAGTGCTTGTAAAACTCTCATTTTAGTCTATAATAGTTATAATGCAAGTCTCGGACGCTTCCATAATCAGGCTTATTGAACGTATTGGTGAACATTACAGGAGCAATATTTCCAACCGCTTTATCAGGCCTACTTTGCTTCAACTTCCCTTTGACAATCAATCTTGGGACCTGATGGAAGACCTTACCGAAAAACCTCCAACCCAGGCAATTCATCTGGATGAACTGTACCGTGAAATCGTAGCTGCCGCACATTTTGTATCGGTAGTAAGGCGGGAACTGCCAACCATACGCAGCCGAGTGAGCCGTTCGGACCCTTCTTCAATGGACAGGGTGCTTAGGGAAATGGCTGTAAATAACTTTGCCTCAAACCTGCAGGTTTTTGCCGACTTGGTAAACGAATTATTCGTAAAACTTGTAGATCTCGATAAAGCCAATGCAAAAGGACATATGCCCCTTCATGTTAAAATGCCGGAACTTGCCAATATTGGCCGTCTTCTGGTAGGTGGTTAAGGCTTTTATACAATCCGGCGCTGCGCTATACTGACAATATGCTATCCACAGTTGCTGTTCTGGGCGCAGGGGCATGGGGAACCACTGTAGCCAAAGTCATTGCCGAAAAAGGTCATGAAGTTTCCATTTGGTGTCATGAAAAAGAAACCGCTGATGAGATAAACCGGCAGCATACAAACAATCGTTTTTTACCGGGAATTACATTACCAGAGACTCTAAAGGCGCTTACCAGTATGAATGAAACAGTATCAGACAGAGAATTTCTAATTCTGGCGGTACCGTCTCTTTTTTTATTAAACACCGTAAAGCAACTCTTAACGGTGTATTCAATAAGGGAAGGCCATACTGCAATAGCAGTAATTACAAAAGGTTTCCTGGAAACATCAAGCGGCCCTGCATTGATTTTGGATACTCTGGAAGATTATCTGCCCGGTTTTTACCGGAAATCTCTGGTATATATTACCGGTCCCAGCCATGCAGAAGAAGTTGCCCGCGGCAAAATAACCGGCCTTATCTCGGCCAGCCAAAACCCCAAAAATGCCATTCGTTTCAGGTACCTCTTAAAAAGCCGCCGTCTGTTGGTCTTTGCATCGCTTGATGTCCGCGGTGTTCAGGTTGCGGCAGCAACAAAGAATGTAATTGCTATCGCCTTTGGGATTATGGACGCCATAAAAACAGGATCATACGATAAAGAAGAAATGTTCGGGGACAACACCGAATCGCTGCTTCTTGCAGCAGGACTCAACGAGATACTGATTCTGGGTACGGCTATGGGATCCACCCACCGTGAAACCTTTTCTTCCATTTCCGGAGTGGGAGATTTGGATGTAACCTGCCGTTCGATCTTTGGCAGAAACCGGCGTTTTGGCCGGGAGATTGTCGAAAAAAATATTTTGGAACCTTTTAAGGATTTGGATGATTTGCTTTCCCGTATCGGAGAAGTAGGTTATCTTCCCGAAGGAGCGGCAGCTGCAAAATACATAAAAATACTTGCAGAAAAATTCAAACTTAAGATGCCCATCTCAACAGGGCTATATCAAATTTTAAACAAGGAAATTAAACCACTGGAATTCTTACAGAGTTTTCTTAAGAACTTGGAGTAACTAAATTGGGGGTTAACTTCTTTTAAAAAGAAAAATCTACGTTCTTTCCAAGCGCTGGATCCCGAATTATTCCTTCATCTTCTTCATTTTCATTTTTGGTTTCTGTATGTTCTCCCTGAGGACTTTCCTGTCCTGCTCTTCCTCCATTTTTGTCGTCTATTGCTTCTGAACCGTCACCCGTGTTTTGAGCTTCGTTTACAGAACGGATTTTTTCATCAGTTTGCTGTTGAATTCTGACATGTTGAATAGATTGCAGTAAAGCGGCGCCCTCCCTCTGGGCCATATTCTGTTTGCCAACCTTGTCTGCCTGGGTAAAGAGCGTTTGAAGATCAAGTGGTGATATAGCCATCGGGTCCCTTCTGTGATTCTTCGTCGGGCTCTTCGTATTTGGTTACACGTACAAGGCCATCTTCTTGAATAAAGGTAACTGCACGGTATTCATTACGTACATCTTCTCTGGATTCCCTGATAATAATCTTTGTTCCCGGGTAAACTTTAGAGGAAGCAGAAACTTTGCCCCGGGCTTTCAGCGAATTCAAAAAAGCCTGTATTTTTTCTATTTCTGCTTTTATCCCCGCCAAATCATCAGTTAATTGCTGACGCCTGTCCATAAGTTCATTAAGATACACTTCTTTATCTTCCGGAAGACTTTTCCGCTGTTTTTTAATATTTATTAATGTATTTATATTAAGTTGAACTTCTTCAAGCTGTTTATCCTGGTCTTCTTTTTGACCTTTTAGGTTTTCCAATCTTTCTTTGCTTTTGGGATCAAAACCAACCTCGCAAATTGTTTCGGTACCACTGGTTGGGCTTCCTATGCTTTTTGCATTGATTTCTTCGGTTGCCCGCAGACGGCCGCCTACAATGGAAGCCCTTTTACCATTACAAATAATGCTCTTGAATGCATCAACCTGTGAATTAATAATACCGTCCGCAACAACAACCAAATTCCCCGCTTCTACACGGGAGTTTTCAATAAACCTGGCCCAAATAGAACGACCTGCACGGATCATCCCATCACTCTTTCGTCCGGTAATTCCCTGAGAAACAATAATATCTCCCTCGGCATCCAATTCCGCTTTTTCTACAGTACCATGTACTTCAATATTGCCTGCTGCCTTTACAGAATAGCCGTCTTCTACACTGCCGCTGACATTCACATTGCCCAGGAAAATAATGTTACCGGTTTTTATATTTACATTACCCTGAACCGCATAGACCGGTTCTACATTTATTTTCCCTCCTGCAAGAATAACCTGTCCATTCATGTCGGAAATGATTGTAACGCCGTCATCTGCCACATGAACATTTTTTCCGAGGGGAAGTACTATGTCTTTACCGTTTTTAGCGGGGATTGTCTTACCGGTTACTGTTTTACCGGCGATTCCTTCTTCTGCAGGTATCTTTAATGCCAGCGGCTGTCCTTCTACTACGTTTTGAATAATGTTCAGATCTTTAAAATCAACCCGGCCGCTGGAACTTTCCCGTAACCTGATTTTAGTTTGATCTGTTTCAAAGTTATATTGAATATAGGCGTCTTTACCGTCGGCAGGACGTATTCCTGTTGCTATCTGAAAAGGCTCCCTGAAACTGGGATTGTCGGTAAATCTGGTAAGTTCCTCTTCGTCAATACCAAAAACAACCTTACTACTGCGTAAAAGGCCAAGATAAGATTCTTGGGTAATATCACGCCCGCCCATTCCCGGGGGGGTTACAGTAATAGTTGCCTTCATCTCATCGGCGGTAACATCCACCGTAGCCATAGTATCGTTGGCAAGGTTGTGTTGAAAGCTGCCAATCCGTACATACATCGATGCTTCATCTTTAATGATTTGTTCAACCAACTGCATATCGCATTCAGTAACAAAACGGTCGGAAATAACCTGATTAACAAAAGAAGGACGTACTTTCTGGCCTCTGCCTACAGGAGGAATCACCTTTAAGTAAGCGCCGTCGTAGAGAAGCTGCACATAAGCTTCTCCATCCTTGTCCAGTATTACTTTGGCTGCTTCTTCTGCTTCTTCGTCTGCAGCTTCTTTTTCTTCTTCTATGGTTTTGGCCGTAACCCGCTGATAAGCCTTAATTTTCCATTTTTTTACCCCGGTACCAAGGAAACCTGCAGACCCTTTTACTTCTATTTCATATTCAATATGACGAACCGGCATATCAAGAAGCGCTGCCGCTTCCGCCACCGTTTCTTCCAGAGTGGCGCCTTCCACTTCGATGATATTTATTGCTCTATCCCGCTCCAAACGCTCTTTCATTGCATGTTGGAGCTGGACAAAATCTACCATTGATCTAAACCTCTTGTACAATTATCGGCATTTTACTTTACAGAAACAAATCTTACACTATGCCTTTTCGTACATTGGTAAGCCTGGAACGAAGCCGTAATATGGCCTTGGTATGAAGCTGAGAAACCCGGGATTCTGTTACTTCCAAAACCTGCCCTATCTCCTTAAGGGTTAAGTCTTCATAATAGTAAAGAACCAGTATCTTTTTTTCTTTTTCCGGAAGATCGTTTATTGCACTGACAATTACCCTGCGTATCTCTTCTTTTTCTACAATTACATCGGGATTAAGGCTTGAGGGAGATTCTATACCGTCGCCAATAGACACCTTGTCATTGTCGTCTCCGGAAAACCACATGTCATTTAAGGAGAGAATAGATGTGCTGGAAATACGCTGCATTACTTTCTGGTATTCATTCTCGTCCATACCCATGGACTGGGCTATTTCCTGATCTGTGGCCGTTCTGCCAAGCTGGGCTTCCAGTGCGCCAATGGCTTCTTCTACCTCTCTTGTCTTTTGCCGTACAGATCGGGGAACCCAGTCTATGGAACGGAGTTCGTCAAAAATTGCTCCCCTAATCCTGGTAACGGCATAGGTTTTAAATTTTACATTTTTATCCGGATCGAATTTATCAATGGCGTCCAAAAGGCCGAATACTCCGAACCCAACCAAATCATCAAATTCAACATTATGCGGCATCCCAACTGCCACTTTACCGGCTACATATTTTACCAAAGGAGCGTATTGTTTAATAAAAGCTTCCCGAATTTTGAGATCTCTTTTCTTTCGGTACTGTATCCAGAGTTCTTCTTCTGTTTTGTCTTCAATGTCAGGCTCACGGGATTTATTGGAACCCCAGAAAGTCTTCCCCATAGGCTATCCTTTTTCGTCTCTTTTTAACACTGTCTGTATGGCCTGAGCTAGTTCTTTGGGGTTAAAATCCCCCGCCATATCAGGCTTTTTGGAAGAAGATCTGGGCCGCCTTGGCCCGGAACTGTCAAAACCAATATCGCCTGTATTTTCCACGTCAGCAGCACTCCCCGGTATATTCTCAGACTCCCCACCCAGTTCAGGAATTGTTTCCGTAGAGCCGGCTCTTCCAAACATTCCCGAACCGGAACCGATTTCTGATTCCCCGTCACCGACGGCTTCCAAATCGCCTACTACTTCCCCATCATATACTGTATTTCCCTCCTGATCCAGTGGTAAAGAAGCGGTCTTTTGCAAAGTCGCGGGTCTTCCGGCTATATCATCAACCGATTCGGAATTATCTGTAGGAAAAGCTCCTGAAACAGGCCCATCAACGCTAATATCCACCCGGGAACCGGAAACCGGAAACCCAAGATCGTCTTCGGGACTGCTAAGCAAATCCGGTATAAACTGAGCCAAAAGCCAAAAGACTAAACAGGAAAGAGCAAAAAATATGATTGCAAAAATCAATGCCCTCAGAAGGGGTATCAAAAATCCGGATCCGCTGAAAAGACCAATCACAAGGGAAAGGACAAAAGCAGCTCCTGCGGCAATACCGCTTATTTTAAAATTAAACAAAGTCTAATCGTCTCCCCTGAACATCCGTTTAAACAGTTTCCCAAAGCCTCCGCTATCCTGAACTTCGATTTTATCCATACGGCCTACAATGTGCTGTACGCATTGGGACGCTTTACACTTTGGGTCAACTACCATAAACGGACGCTGTTTTAATACCGCCTGGGTTACTGCAGTATCATCGTAGATAAACCCAAGGTATTCCAGCTTAAGGTTAAGAAACTGACTGGTAATATTGATCATCCGATCTGCTATTTTACCTGCTTCAGCAGCGTTTTTAACCCGGTTTACAACCAATTTTAAACCCATGCTAAGGCTATTAATTTCCGTAGCTATTATTTTAATAATTCCGTAAGCATCGGTAATTGCCGTCGGCTCAGGAGTTGTAATTATCACAGAATCATCCGCAGCAGCAACAAAATCCAGTACATTACTGGAAACTCCCGCGGAAGTATCGATAATTACAATATCCGCCGATGAAAGTGTACCAAGCTCCTCAATAAAATACTGCCGTTCTGCTTCGTTAAGGTTGGCTATTTTTGAAAACCCGGAAGCTCCGGCAACAATAGAAATACCATATTCGGTTTCAACCATAATTTCCTTCATCGTTTTTTGCTTGCGTATCACATGGTAAAGATTAAACTTGGGGATCATGTTCAGCATGACATTCACATTTGCCAGCCCCAGGTCTGCATCCATTACAATAACTTTACGTCCTGTCCGGGCATAAGCCAAAGCAAGATTAATCGACACATTGGTTTTACCTACTCCACCCTTTCCGGAAGTAACGGTAATAATACGGGTTTTTTTTGCTTCCTTTGTTTTGAGAGATTCTCCAGAGCCGTTGTTTTTGTTCCTCATCATCTCACGCAGTTTCTCTGCCTGGTCTTCCACTCTTCACTCCTCTTTAAGAATACATTCAGTTTACTCAGCTGATCGCATCTTTAAAATGATCTACAAGGGAATGCCGATCAACAGCAAAACCTTCCAGATTAATTAATAAACGTATAACCGTAGCCTCTTCTATATCTTTAGGGACATTCTGGCCTGTGGCAAAAAAGGAAATACACTTGTTTTCTTCCACCAGAACGCTAATCACATTTCCGGCCTTGTCGGTTTCGTCCAGTTTGGTAACTATTACCGATTTATATTTAAAAGGTTCAAATTGCTTAAAAATATCCCGAAGATCTCCGACTTTTGTGGATGCCTGAATACAAAGATGAAATTCTGTCTTGGCAGGACACGCATCCAATATGTTTTTCATTTCTCCAAGTTCCACATAATTTCGCGGACTTCTGCCTATGGTATCTATTAAAATAAAATCGACTTCCTGCCGGTATAGCGCCAATACCTTCTTTAATCCGTCATGATCTTCTACTACGTTAATCGGAATATTCATCCATTCTCCGTATGTTGCCAGTTGATATTCCGCCCCAATTCGATACCTGTCCAGAGTGATTATCCTGACCTTTTTACGCCAGTCAAGCAGGCCATCCTGTTCTCCTCCCAAATCTCCGTATAGCGTCGCAAGCTTTACCAGGGTAGTAGTTTTACCTACCCCCGGAGGTCCCAGCAGGACTATCACCCGTGGTTTCTTTTTTCCCTGAACAAGCAGCTCTGGTTCCTTGTAGATAGTGATCTTTTCCCCAATCCATTGTATTACCCGTTTCTGTACTTCTTCATAATCATCCAGTTCAGTCAGGGGAAATTCCCTTCGGGCCCGAGCAACTATTGTTTTTACAAACGAAGAAGAAAACTCATTATTAAAAAGATCTTCTTCCAGTTTTTGTATGGAAGGATGATTACTGTTTTCCGGTCTTGCTGAATTTTTAACAGCGGCGCTTGAAATCGACTCATTAAACTTTTCATTCAGATTGCGGACTACCCCGCTTAAATTGGCAATTTCTGTCAATACCGTCTGTACAGAAGCGTTCGCAGGGGAAGTTCGGTTCTGTTGTCCGGCCGTTTCCAGGTGGCCGGAGGCAGAATTTACAGGCATTGCTTTACCTGCTGCTTCCAGCACCTGACGCTTGGCGGTTTCCAAACCATCCGGTCCGGCCGGGCGATCGCCGTAAATTCCTGTCATCTCAATTTCTTCATGACTCCCCAGACCAAACAGACCACCTTTCTGTACGGTTCTTTCCAGTAACACCTTGGCATCTTTTCCATACTTGGCAATAATCCTGTCAATACATTCATTGTGGGTTCTGGCCTGGACAACAAAATGGGGCATTTTTATTTATTTACCTCACTTTCTATTCTGATTTCACCCACCGCTTCTACGTTAATCTCGTTGACAATTTCCGGTACCGAAAGCACCACCAATTCGGGTAGTTCCCTGGATGTAGAGGATTTAACCAGAAAACGCGCTGCTTCGGAACAGAGTGTTACCGGAAGCCATCCCTGTTCCTGTACAGCAGTAATGGCTCTGGTCAGCGCTTTAATCCAGCCGTTGTGAACCGGAGGGTCAAGGGCGGAAATAACACCGGAAGCGGTTTCCACCCTGCTATCGATAATCTTTTGCTCCAAAACCGGCTCAATGGTGAGTACCCGCAATATTTTTTCCGTATCCGCATATTGAAGACAAAGTTGCCGCGACAAGGATTGCCGTGCTTTTTCGGTAAGGAGCTGTGCATCTTTGGTAACAGGTCCGTAATCTGCCAAAGCTTCCAGAATGGCAGTCATGTTCCGTATCGAAACCTGTTCCTTTAACAGATTCTGGATCACCTTTTGTATTTGTCCCAGAGTAAGGCTCTTAAGGGCATCTTCAACCACCGCCGGATAATCTTTTTTGAGCGCATCAAGTATTGCCTGTGTTTCCTGCCGCCCCAGAATTTCCGATGCATGATGCTTTATAATTTCAGTTAAGTGTGTTGCAATAATCGACGGCGGATCAACAACCGTATAACCCGCCCGTTCAGCTTCTTCACGTTTGTCGGCACTGACCCATAGGGCGGGTAATCCAAAAGCCGGATCCCGTGTTTTTTCACCGGGCAGTTCTTCCTTGACGCCCCCGGGATTGATACAGAGAAAATGTTCCATGCGTATTTTGCCCCGGCCTACATCTACACCTTTTATTTTCAGACAGTATTCACTGGGCTCAAGCCGCATATTGTCGATTATTCTGATACGTGGAATCACTAACCCCAAATCCAGCGCTGATTCTCTGCGTACACGCTGCACACGTTCAAGGAGTTCCGCTCCCTTGCCCCGGTCTACAAGGGGAATAAGGCCGTAACCTAATTCCAGCGACAACGGATCCAATGGCACCACCGGGGACATTTCCGCCGTTTCTTCACGGGGTTTGGCAGCATCCGATGCCTTAGTTACGGCCGACTCAAAATCCTGTCTCTTTTTTCTGGAAAGACGAAATGCAATGATTCCCAGCAATATAGCCATGGGAATAAGTACATACCAGGGAAAACCCGGAATCATCGAAAAAACCAAAAGTACCACGGCGCCGATTCCGTAAATACGGGCATCCCGGGAAAATTCCTTGGTTACATCCTCGCCAAAAGTACCGTCCGAAACCGACCGGGTAACAATAATGCCCGTAGCGGTAGACACCAGGAGAGCCGGAAGCTGGGAAAGAAGACCATCACCGATAGAAAAAGAAACATAGGTACCCAATGCGGCGCTGACAGGTTCGCTATGAATCACCGTACCAATAATAATTCCGCCCAGAATATTAACTACAGTGATAAGGATGCCAACCTTAACATTTCCGGAAATAAATTTACTGGCGCCGTCCATTGCGCCGTAAAAATCCACTTCCCGCTGAAGATCATTTTTTCTGGCAATTGATTCTTCTTCGGTAATTGCCCCGGAATTGTATTCCGCTTCGATGGCCATTTGTTTGCCCGGCAATGCATCCAGGGTAAAACGCGCTGCCACTTCCGCAATACGTGTGGCGCCTTTTGTTATGACCACAGCCTGTACTGCAATGATCACTATAAAAATAACAAACCCAACCACCAGGCCCTCGGTTCCGCTGGAACCAACAACAAAGGAAGAAAAGGCCTTGATCATTCTTCCATCAAACCTGGCTCCCTGGGTTAATATCAGCCGTGTAGAAGAAACATTAACGGTAAGTCCGAAAACCGTAGACACCAGAAGTACCGTAGGAAACGAAGAAAAATCAGTGGCTTTTCTGGTATACAGTACGATAAGAAGGATCAGGAGTGCAAGGATCAAATTAAACGCCATCAACGCATCAAGCAGCGCCGTGGGCAGGGGAATGACCAGCGCCATTACAATGGCAACTACTGCAGCGGCAATGGCAAAATCGGTGGAGTTTCCGAAAAAACTCATTGGGCCCCGCGGCGTTCTACCGTCTGCCATAATAAGTCCTCATACCCTAAGCCCCCACGCCATCAACATGCCGGCGTTCTTCTTCGAGCATTCTAATCCTGGCCAGAATCTGTGCTATTGCTTCCCAGTAAATCACCGGCACAGCCTGACCTACTTCAACTTCCGCATAAAGAGCTCTGGCCAGAGGTTTGTTTTCTATCAGGGGAACTTCGTTTTCCTTGGCTATATTCCGAATACGAAAAGCCATTTCATCGGCCCCTTTAGCTGTCAGGATCGGGGCGACCATTGTCGTTTCATTATATTCCAGAGCTGCGGCAAAGTGAGTAGGGTTGGTGATCACAACATCTGCTTTGGCAACATTTACCGGCATATTCTGGCTCATGAACTCCCTCATTCGCCGCTGAATCCGGCCCCTGACCATCGGATCGCCTTCATACATCTTCCGTTCTTCTTTTACCTCTTGTCTGGTCATCTTGAGTGATTCTTTAAATTGCCATCTCTGAAAAATTATATCCGGTATGGAAAGAAAAAGAAGGAGTATTGCACAAATAATTAAAAGCTGCGCCGCCAAAGATGCCACCCTGGTAAATCCATTCCAAAGCCCTGCAGTCTGAAGGTTTGCCAGCTTATCAATATTGGTCCTGATCAATACAAAAGCAACAGTACCTATTATTATCATTTTAACAATGGACTTAAAAAAGTTAAAAACCCCTTCCATGGAAAATAAAGTCCGCTGAAAATAACGCCCAAAACGCGGAACAACTTTGGAAAAATCCGGTACCAAAGGTTTGGTTGTAAAGAGAAAACCGACCTGAACCATATTGGAAAAAATCGCCGCTACCATGGCCGAAAGAACAATAGGCAGTACAAGCTTGGCAAAGTATTGAAAAAACACCCCGGCGGCAACCCCATCGGTTACGCTGAAGTCGTTAATCCTTGTAAAGAAAAACCGAAGCATTTCTACACAAGTTCGCAAGATGTATTTTGCCAAAAACAGAATTGTCATTGCCGGAAAGAGCAGCCCCAAAGCGGCAATAAGTTCCTGGCTTTTTGCAACACGCCCTTCTTCCCGCGCCTTGCGTATTTTATGTTCGGTAGGATCTTCGGTACGGCCTTCATCCTCCGCTGCAAACCATTGAAGATCGATTATGGGTTTATTGTAAATAGAGGCATAGAGGCTTATCAAATTGTGCCTCCCATAACACGCTGGCCAATCTCAATATAAAGATTTTGCAGCGTTTCAAAGCCTGCATCGATTACACGGCCAAAGGCTTGAACCATAAATGGCATAGTGGCAAGGATCAACATAAAGGCAACGGTAATGGCAATGGGAAATCCTTCTGTAAGTATGTTAACCTGCGGAGCCGCTTTTGAAATAAGCCCTGTAGACAGTGAACAAAGAAAGAGAGTTCCCAGCAGGGGAAGAGAAATTACCATGGCGTCAAGAAAAAGCCGGGACAAGCCATTAAGAAACATGTTTATTGTTGCTTCCCGCCCGGCAGCCAGCGAAGTAATATTAATAGATTGGACTGAACGCCAAAAGCCGCCAAGGAAAAGTTCACGAAAACCGTTCATGGAAAGAAATACCATCATGGCAACGAGATTCAGGTATTGACCCATAAGGGGATTTTCTGTCTGCGAAAGAGGATCCATTACTTCGGCCGCACTAAAGCCCATGGGAAGGGAGAAAAACTGACCGGCAGTAGAAAAAGCTGCAAAGATCATCGTAATAAAAAATCCCATGATGATCCCGATAATTGCCTCTCCTGCAAGCATGAGCAAAAAACCAAACGAAAATAATTCCACACCCTGAGCATTGATTGCCTGAGTTGAAGGAAACACCGCATAAGCGGCAAAGCCAGCAAGAGCTACGCGGGCAACCTGCGGATTGGATTCAGCCGAAAGCAGAGGAGCTGTTTCTATTAACGCAAGTGCTCTGACAGCCAGAAGGAGGAACAAAGGCGCAGCATTGAGTATTTCCCCAATCATTTTACCGAACTACCTCTGGAATCATACTGAACACCCGAACAGTAAAGTCTGCCAACGATGTAAACATCCAGCCTCCCAGAAAACCCAAAATCAAAAGTATTGCAATTACTTTTGGAACAAAGGTTAGCGTCTGTTCCTGAATGGATGTGGTTGCCTGCAGTATGGCTATTACAAGACCAACCACCATTGCGGTAATTAAAAGAGGAGAAGCCATAAAGAGTACCTGCAAGATACCTTCACGAAGCAGCGATGTTGCCTGACCCAGCGTCACTTCTTAACTCCTTACACAAACGAACGGACTAACTGATCCGTCAGCAGCTTCCAGCCATCTACCAAAATAAAAAGTATTAATTTAAATGGCATGGAGATCATTACAGGCGGCAGCATGATCATGCCCATGGACATAAGGGCGCTTGCCACCACCATATCAATTACAATAAAAGGAATAAAAAGATATATCCCTATCCAGAAAGCCTTGGTTAATTCACTTAGTATGAAAGCAGGAATAAGTACATAGGTAGGTACATCCGCAGGAGACTGTGGACGGTTCAACCCGCGCATGGCCATAAAGAGTTGTATGTTTTCTCTGCCGGATGTGTTTTGCATTTGACGAAACATAAAAAGCCGCAGCGGCCCTTCCGCTTCCCGGTAAGCCTGCTCTACATTAATAGCACCCTGAGACATTGGTCTGAAAGAATTCTGATAAATCTGCTCAAATGTAGGCCACATAATAAAGAAAGTCAGGAACAAACTAATTCCCAGAATAACCTGATTGGGAGGAACCTGCTGGAGGGAAAGAGCCCGTTTAATAAAATCCAATACTATCGAAACCCGAAGAAAACTTGTCATAAGAATAATAATGCTCGGCGCCAAAGAAAGAACAGTAAGGATAAGCAGTAACTGAAGCGAAAAAGCAACTTCCTGGTTATTCTCCGGGTTTCGTACCGTTATATCAATAAAAGGAATAAGACTTCCTTCGGGCCCGAGTATCCCCGCAGTTCCCTGTTCGGCAGTTCCTCCGCTGATTGATCCCGGCAAGGGCTGTACTTCCTGTTGTGCAGAAAGCGGAAATGCAAAAAGAACAAAAAGTAAAATCAATAACATCAAACGCATATTAAAATTTACAATTTTTTTATTTCCTCTCGCAAAGACACAAAGGCGCAAAAGAGAACTCAGAATA
>WRIB01000067.1 GCA_009782955.1 Treponema sp.
GTTTTTGAGAAAGCTCCAGCGGAGAGCGTTCACTCGAATTGGTCAGAAACAGGAACGCTTTATTGTTCTCTTCCATCCAATTAACGAATTCCCTAACACCCTTTAAAAGCTCATTTCCATGATAGATAACACCATCCATGTCAATAATAAAAGCTTTCTTTGATCGAATTAGTTCCAGATCTTTCATGTTTTTTCATTCCTCCGCAAACTTTTTTAAGTATATCGTAAATTTAAAAAATAATCCCAATCTGCAGCAATAATTAAAGCAAAGGGGCAGGCAAAGCCCTGGTAAAAGCGCCTGTAGAATCCATTGGCCGGGCTGAACGCATCAATCTTCCCATATCGGTGGGAGGAAGAACACTCATTCAGACCATAGTGAAGTAGACCGCTTTCGCGGTCAATCAGAAAGTGGCTGCAGTTGACGGACGCTTTGGCGTCGCTGCTGTTGTATCACGCCAAATGGTTGTTGAGTAACCCCCCTCCCACCTATGTGGCAACATTATCCCCAATGCGTTCAGTCCGGCTTTTGGTAATTACCCGACCTTACGCCTGCCCCTTTCCAGGCAATACTACAAGTTTATGTATGACAGGCTCAGAGGCAGATTGAGGTTTTTATGGTGGATGTAATCGGAATTTTACCGGTGAGCATCTGTCAAACCATGACCTGAAATAATGCCGGGAAAGGGTGAGGCAAGCGCCTCGTACATATTACCTCAAATTGCTTCTGAGCCTGGCATACCATGTTGTGCAGTATTATTTGGAAAGGGGTGGGCAAGCGTTCTGGTGAGAACATCTGGAATTCCTTGCCTCAGGAGACTCAGCACCTCAACATTTTTTTATTTTGTACTAAGACATTTACTTAGGTGCTGTGGCTTCGGAGGCAAATTCTACAGGCGTTCTCACCAGGTTGCTTGCCCACCCCTTTACTTTAATTATTGCAAATAATTAATATGCCAGTCTCGGCGGTAAATTGCCGTTTATAGCTTAGAATCATGCCAAATTTACCGATAATATACCATATAATTGTAATCAAACCCTTGTTGTGATATTTTATAAGTACTGGTTTATTGGGAGGGCTAAAACAATTAAGTTTTTTGTAAAATTCGTATTTTTGCTATTTTCAGCTGCCATTTTTACTCTCTGGCCTCTTTTTTCCCAGGAAGCCCAAAACGGCGGAAGCGCTGCCGGTTCCGATTATGCCCGGGGTGAAGAGCTGTTTATGCAAAACAAACCCGGCGAAGCCCTGCCATTCCTGGAAAAAGCCTTTGTGGCAAATCAGGACCACCTTGAAGGAGCTTTGTACCTGGCTATGTGCTACGAACAGGTGGAAAAATACGACGAAGCTATTATGATTTACCGGAGAATCCTTCCTTCCGGCGGAGAAAAAGAAGCCCTTATCGCCTGCAATTTGGGAAACCTCTATTTTAAAAAAGGTAGTAACTCCTTTGCAGAACAATACTATACCCATGCAATACGCAGCGATCCTGTGTATTCATCGGCATGGCTTAACCGCGGAAATGTACGGATCAGAACCGGTTCTCTCCGGGATGCCTTGCCTGATTATGAACATTACCTCCGTCTTGAACCAGCTTCTCCCCAGCGGCCTCAGATAGAAAAACTTATCAGCCTGATTCAGGAAGAATTTGCCGCTGAAGAAATACGCAGACTTATGGTAGAAGAAGCAGCCCGGGCCGAAACCGAAAGACGGCAGCGGCTTATTGAAGAAGTATCGGCTTCGCTTCAGGCTCAGGCGGACGAAGCAGAGGGAATTGCCGCGGAAGCCGAAGATCTTTCCGGCTACGAAATTGAATTTGAACTGGAATAAAACATGGACAAGAAAAAACTGATCATCATAGGCGGAATTGCCGCTTTGGTATTGCTTATCGGCGCGTTGTTTTTTCTGCTTAGGGGAAACAGCGCAGAACAAGAGCGAATAAACAATACAATCCGACTTGCAAAAGAGTACATCGAAAAAGGTGAATATCAGCGGGCCATGGATATCCTGGACAGGCTTTTAATCGAAAATCCGGATAACGAAGAAGCCCGCGCTCTTAGAGACGAAGCAATTGAAGGAAAACGCCTGGCAGAAATGCTGCGTTCCGACGGCAGCGCACTTACTGCCGAAGACATAGCCCGTCTTCTGGAAGAATACCGGATAAACGGGCAAACACTTTCCCTTGCCGATATTGAACGGATACTTTCTTCAAGAGATGCAGCGTTAAGAGATGCCATTCAAAAAGCCGGATCTTCCGGCGCTGATAATGAACAGTCGGCGGATTCTGCTGCAGCGGAAGCAAGAGCAGCGGCGGCAGCTGCCGAAGAACGCAAACGCGCCGAAGCGGAAGAACTGGCCAATGCGTCGGCGGCTGTTCAGGCAGCAATGCGTGAAGCCAACGAACTGATCAGCAAGGGCCGCGCCGCCATAGGCAGAAACGATTTTAAAGCAGCTTCAGAAGCCTTTACACAGGCAATTGCCAAAATACCAAAAGGCGAAACACGTTTCGAAGCCCAGAAACTCGCTGACATTTCCGATGCATGGTACGAAGGTTTTTCCCGTAACGGCAATACGGCATTGGGTAACGAAGCTGCAGAAAAAGCCGTACAGGCAGCACAGAGTTCCATAAGGGCTGACCCTTCTCTGCCCTTGCCCCAATATACAGTAGGAAGAGTACAACGGGACCGTGGAAACTGGAACGGAGCAGCTACAGCTTTTAAAGAAGCATCCCGCCTGGATCCAAACAATTACCTTTATTCCTACGAATTGGGCCGAAGCCAGTTCCGGGCAGGTCAGTATAACGATGCCCGCATTGCTTTTGAAACTGCAGTACGTCTTAATTCCCAATTTGAACCGGCATGGTACAATTTAGGGGGAACCTATGCAGCGCTTGGAAAACCCAATGATGCCCTGAGCTCGTATCAAAAAGCTGTTGCATTAAAAAGTGATTATGCTGCTGCCTGGCGGGAAATAGGACGCATCTATTCCGTTAAAGAAGATTATGCACGGGCCGAAGAAAATTACAGCAAGGCTTTGCAGTATAATCCGCGGGATCTGGCTTCCCTTAGGGATCTGGGCTATGCCCAAAGTCAAATGGGAAAATACCAGGCAGCAGAAGCATCCTTTACCCAGGCTTTAAATTCCGATCCCAATGATGCACAAACCCTTGACAATATGGCGCTGGTAAAAATTTCCCTTCAGAAATACAAAGAAGCGGTTGACTATGCAAAAAAAGCTGTCGCTGCAGCCCCGAACAACGAACGCTATTCCTATACTCTGGGGCTGGCATGTGAAAAAGCCGGTGATATAGACGGGGCAATTACTGCCTACAAAACTTCTGCAGCGCGGAACGCCCGTTATTTACGGCCCCGGATAAACCTTGGACTTCTCTACCTGGAGGGCGGGTTTCCCAACGAAGCGTTAACATATCTTATGGAAGCTTACCGTGTAGAACCTGGTTCCTTTGAGGTAAACAATAACCTGGGCAATGTTTATGCACGTCTGGAAAACTGGAACATGGCTGTAGAACGCTACGAAGCGGCACTGGCATCACAACCGGGAAATATCACGGCCAGAATGAATTTGGCACGGGCCTATGTAGGCGCAAAGAATCTTTCCCGTGCAAAGGATGCATACATGGAAGTATTACGGCTCGCCCCGAATAATTACGATGCCATGTTTGAACTTGGAAAAACCTGTGCCGGCATGGGGGACGCCGAATCGGCGAAACGCTACCTGGCGGCCCTGCTGGAAAAAAACCCCGGCTACAGTGGAAAAGCAGAAGCGGAGAAGATCCTGACAAGTTTATGACCGGAGCAAAAAAAACACGAAACATTCAAAATATCGTTTTTGGAGTTATCTTAATATTCCTTTTTGCTCTTGTTTGCCGGCTTTTTGCCCCTTTTGTTACAGTACTCCTGTGGTCAATTCTTTTTTATATTATGTTTAAACCGCTTCATCAAAAATGTATCGCCCGTTTTAACAGAACCACATTCAGGGGAAAAATCTGTATCAATGTCATATCAGCAGTGTTTTCTCTGGGCACGGTATTTCTAATCCTTGTTCCCTTTTCTTTTGTGGTTTTCCAGCTCTTTCGGCAGGTAATTGATTCAATCCGCCAACTCAGTGATTATTTTGCTTCCCACTCTTTTAACGAAAATGCCGTTTTGGAAAACATCTCTCAAATTATCAGTGATCTCAGTTCTGAACAAATTACAATTAGCGCCGATGAGATTCGTTCGCGTATTCTGGGTTATCTAAGTTCAGGGCTGCAAAACCTGGTCAGAACATCCGGTAATGCTGCCCGAAATGTCGGTTCATTTTTTATCACCATTGTTTTTATGATCTTCAGTCTGTACTTTTTATTTGTAGACGGCAGTTATCTTTCCCGGCTGGTTTTGCGTGTTATTCCCATTCGCAAAGAATATCTAAAAACTCTTGTTACAAAATTTAAAGAGATAACACGCCAGCTGGTATTGGGTTATATCATAGTTGCCCTTGCCGAAGCGGTAACAGCATTCTTTATTTTTTCCATTTTCAAGGTATCCGGAGCCCTGGTTTTTGCATCGCTGGTTTTTTGTTTTTCTTTCTTCCCCCTGGTAGGACCAACGATGGTCTATATTCCTCTGGGATTGACTCGTATCCTTGACGGAAATCCGGGAAACGGAATCCTTTTAATGCTTATTTCGGCGGTTTTTATCTCCACCATAGACAACTTTCTGCGGCCATTCATACTTAAAGACAGGATTCAACTGCATCCTCTGGTTATCTTTTTTGCAATACTTGGGGGAATCAGTGTATTCGGTTTAAACGGGATGATTCTTGGACCCATGATAGTTATCCTCTTTCTTACCGTTTTTGATCTGTTTCTGATGGAGCACAAACTGGAACAGGACTAAAGCGCCGAAAAAACAGCTTTTTAATGCTGGTCTATGAGTCTGTCGGACTTGTAGAATTTTGCGGTAACTTACCGCAAAATTCTACGATTTATGGACTCCTTTGGGAGTTTGCAGAGTTTTTTCGCATTTTGCTTATAGAAAAGGGCAAAGCCCGACAAACTCCTATCCCAGATATTCTCTAATGGCATTATGAAGTTTTTCTACGTTTATAGGCTTGGCAAGATGATCATTCATTCCCGCTTTCATGCAATTATTAACATCTTCGGTAAAAACATCGGCAGTCATTGCGATTATTGGGATTTTTCTGTCTTTCAAATCATCAGCCACATTCACGGTAAACCATTTCATTAAATTCGGATTTTTCTTAAAAAGCCCCTGTTTATCCGAACCGGAAAGTTCCAATAAATCCGAAATTCTCTCTGAATATTTTTTTTCATTCTGCTTTTGCCATTGTGTTTCCAGTTTCCTGATTTCACGGGTTGCATCCAGACCGTTCATTACAGGCATTTGAATATCCATAAGTATAAGAGAATAATTACCGGGATTTTTTTTAAACTTTGCAACAGCATCCGCTCCATTAACGGCGTTTTCAATGGTAATTCCTGTTTCTTCCAGTAAAGAATTGATTATTTCCCGGTTAATTTCATTATCTTCGGCAAGCAAAATCGTTTTTCCCTGCCAATGCGGAATCCGGTAATCATCATGTTTATTTTTTCCGGTTGTTATCGGTTTTCCCCAATTAATTTTCACTTCAAAATTAAACGACGTACCCTTGCCAATTTCACTTTCGATCCAAATGTCGCCCCCCATAAGGTTTATGATTTGCTTGCAAATAACCAATCCAAGACCGGTACCGCCGTATTTCCTTGTTGTCGTCATATCAGCCTGAGCAAAGGGTTTAAAGAGCTTTTCCTGCTGTTCTTTCGACATTCCAATCCCCGAATCCTTTACCTCAACCTTAAGAATGGTTTTATTGTTTGTTTCTAAAGGATCAAATTTAACAGAAACAGTGCCTCCTTCGGGAGTAAATTTTACGGAATTGGAAAGAAGGTTAAGAAACACCTGGGAAAATCTGAGTTCGTCTCCCAATATCATGCGTTCAAAAACATTTCCTTCTCTTACAAAGCGGATCTTCTTTTCATCTGCCTTAACCCGGATAACATCATTGACATTTTGAAACATTTTTTCAAAATTAAATTCCCGTACTTCCAATTCAAGCTTATTTGCTTCTATTTTGGAAATATCAAGAATATCGTTAATTATCTCCAAAAGATACCTGGATGAATTCCCGATTACTTCAAGACAATTCTCTGTTTTTGCCGGAGACATTTTTGCAATTTCAGTCATACCAATTATTGCATTCAGGGGAGTCCGCAGTTCATGGCTCATACTGGAAAGAAATTCAGACTTTGCCTGTGTGGTTGACTGGGCTTCATCTCTGGCCAGCTTCAGTTCCATTAAGCTTTTGTTGTTCTCTATGGCAGAAGCAATAAGAATACCGCCGGAGCGAAGTAATTCCTTTTCTGCGTTGGAATAGAGCCGTTCTTCCGTATAGGTTATAAAAGTAATAAAACCCCAGTAATTTCCATTGGAAAAAATGGGAAGAAGCAGTACAGAACGAATACCCATGTTCAATGCAATGGAACGAAAAGGTTCATGAAGGTTTTTATTGCTAATGTATACCGGACATTGTTCCATCATCATTTCATTCCAGTTCGGCAGAATTTCTTCAATCGAAAAATTATTAGGAACCTGTTTTTCCGCCATTTGGGATAATTTCTTTGTTAATTCCGGGCTATTCCACATGGCAAGCCGGAAAACACAAAGCTTATTATTATCTATATAGTTTTTCCAGATTATAACTTGTTCAGCATTAACGCTGCGGCCTAAAATTCCAAGAGAGTTTTCAATTGCCTTGTTAAAATCCGGGTTTTCCTGAGAGAAAAAAGTAAAAGCGACAGAATTTATCGCTCTAAGAAGCCTGTCCTGACGAATAATCTGGGATTCAGATACAGGAATAGACCAATAACCGGTCCTTGGAAGCTGGTTTTGTGTTATGGGCCTCTTTACAGCGGTACTATTAAGCATTTTTAAATCTCCCTGAATACGAGTTTTTTAATTTCTAATAATAGTATACTAAAAAACTCAGGAAAAAAGAAATTTTCTTGCCAGAAAAGCCTCCAATGTGGTATAAATCGCTATGTACATGCTGCGTCCAGCGGCGGACATAAATTTATATTTCCTTGCTCTTGCAGTCCGGAGAGAAGCATGATTTGGCTATTTCGATCTATTTTTGTAATGGCTATTTACACTGGAATGATAATCTACACGGGATTACGCCTTTTTGTCTTTATCAAACATTTTCAACCTTTATTAAGCAAACGGTTTTTCTGGCCTTTTTATCTGTTTTTTTCCTATAGTTTCTTCTTTTTTGCAATTTTCCGGTTAGACAGGGTCAGATTTATCCGTTTAGTAATAATGTATTTGCCGGTCTTTTTTCTTTATCTTTTTGCCTTCATTTTTTTATTTGATATGATCTCCCTGGTTCTTTACCTGTGGAAACGAAAAAAAAACAAGAAAGAGCAGTTTAAGGTTGGAATTGCACTAATCCTGACCTTGGTCATTATGGTATACAGTTCCTTTCACGCGCGAGACATCAAAACCGCTCATTACAGTCTTGGTTTTAACAATCTTTCTGCAGAGAACCTAAGGATAGTTCTTGTTTCAGATTTGCACATTGGTCCAACAGTAGGAAAAACCTGGGTGGGCAGGATTGTTGACTGCATCAATGCGGCATCTCCTGATATGGTATGTATAGCAGGAGATATTTTTGACAGCGGGACCGAAGGAATGGCAGATCCTGAAAGCATAGCCTCCGAATTACGGCGGATTAATGCCCCCCTGGGGATTTTTGCCTGCCCCGGTAATCATGATGCAGACCGGCGTACTCGTTCGATCGATAAGATTGACCGTTTTCTTTCTGAAGCCGGGATAACTTTTCTCGCTGACGAAACCGTCCCCATACAGCGTACAGCCGGGCTGCCGCCCATTTTCGTTACAGGCCGCCGTGATGTCCGGCCCATAGGTATGCAATCCGGAAGACTTTCCGCACAGGAATTAAAAAATAGAAATGCCGGAGAAATCTCGCCATTTATGATATTGCTGGATCACCAGCCCATTGAACTGCCGGATGCTGCCGAAGCAGGTTTTGATCTGATACTGTGCGGCCATACCCACAAAGGACAAGTTTTTCCCGGCATGATTTTTACTTATTTTATTTTTAAAAAAGCAGGGGGAACCCACTACGGTCATTGGCAAAAGGGTAATACCCGTGCGATTATAACTTCCGGCGCCGGAGTTTGGGGACCGCCATTAAGGCTCGCCTCCAATTCTGAAATTGCAGTAATAGACATTAAAAAGCAGTAACTAACCACCGTCTGTTGATAAAGACGAGGGTGGGCAAGTAATACTGTTGTAATACACCATTAAAATCTTGCAACACGGAAACCAATGCCGCGGCCCCGGTAGCCTGGTGAGCGGTGACTATACCGGTTTGCCGAATGGCAGTTCTCAGCCGTACTCCACCAGCCTCCGCCGCGGTATATGCGGAATAATCCGGAAGGCACACCCGCCGGATCGGTTTCTGCACCGCTATATGGTCCATGCCAGTCCCAGCACCACTCATACACATTTCCATGCATATCGTATAAGCCCCACGCATTGGCTGTCTTTTTTCCTACTTCATGTGTTTTTCGGTTGGCGTTAGCGCCGTACCATGCCGCAGCCTGAAATGCCGAATCTTCTGTATCTCCCGTATTCCATGCTGTAGTTGTTCCTGCGCGGCACGCATACTCCCATTCCGCCTCCGTGGGCAACCGGTACCCGTTCCTGCTCCAGTCCGCCGTTACCGTTGCACTGGTTATAGGATACCCAGCCGCCGGAATTCTGTCAGTTATGGTATATATCTTTTTCAGCCCTTTCTTTTCGCTTAGCTTGTTACAAAATTCTACAGCATCATACCATGTTACCTGTTCCACTGGACGCCTTCCTTGTACTTCTCCCGGATCGGCATCAGCCGAAAAACTACTGGGGTTATTTCCCATTATCGCCAAATACTGATCCTGCGTTACCGCATATTTTCCCAGGTAAAACCCTTTGGTCAATGTTACGCTGTGAACCGGTTCTGCAACATTTATCTGCCCCATGCTGAAGGTAAAAGGCGGTGTACCGGCTTCCGGTATCCATACCATCTCCACTTCAGGGCCGCTTCGGCTCCTGCAGCCGGTAAAGGCCATAATTATCATTACAGCTGCCGGTACAACAGCAATTTTCTGTATTTTCATAAAGCAATCTCCTTGTTGCTTTATATAATATCCGTATTTACCACAGAGAAACGAATCAAAAATATCATTTTTAACCAATGAATCAAAAGTATTATTTTAATGTATTTGAGGCTGTTCCAAAACTTCAGTTTTTGGAACAGCTACCTTAGCTCATCTGATACAGGAAACAACCATTCCATTTTACAGTACGTACCGTTATAAGCGCTTGTTTCCAGCCATTCGATAAAATAATTCGTTTGCGCTGTATATCTTGACTGACCGGAAAAAAAAGAATGTATTTTGTCGTATGTACTCCTTGCAGTTACCATAGTTATTTCTTCATAATGATGTTCGCCTATATAACGGAACCGGACGCATTGATGCATCGGAACAGTCAGGCCTTTAAAGCCTTCGGGCACACCGGACAGATCATTAACCAGAACAGAAGGCATATATTCCACATTTTCAATGTTATCTATCTTTGACAACACATTGATATACCCGATATAAATTGCAGGAATTACCATGCCCGGAATATACTTTACTGCTTCTTTGGCAAAATTAACCGCCAGCTTATTTGGTTCAAGTGCATCTCTTCGATCGTTAAAGTCCGTGAATATATGAGGTTTTCCGATTATGTTAAAAGACGGCATTATAACAATCTCCGGTCCGTAAAGAATGCCTTTGTCAAGAGATTGCAGATCATTGGGATTAATACGTTCCCTGACAGGTAAAATTATTTTGGCTTTCCGGGCCTGTCCCGGCGTAGATCCAAATTCCTTAATAAATGCCCGAATATAGGATTGCTCATGCTGAAATCCGTACTCATGTGCAATATCTATTATGTGCAAATCAGTGTTAAACAGCGTATCCAGGCTATGAGCCAGTCTTTGTCCCCGGATATATTCCATAATCGGCTGTCCTGTTGTCATTTTGAATAACCTTTGCAGATGTGATCCGGAAAGATGAAACCGCCTGGATAACATATCAATGGATAATTTATCCGCCTCATCACTTTCAATGAACGCCAATATTTCTTTTAAATGATTATATGCCTTCATAAGATGTATAGGAATTCAACAGGAAATTTAACACTGGGATTACCGTAATAAGGCTGCTCTGCTTTTTCTGCCGGGGCGCTTCATTGTGATGCTTTCCAGTTTTCTTTAATGTTTTCCCGTGCGCGGTACAGTGCGTGGTTTAACATCTCGCCGCAATCTTTAAAATTTGTGGTCCGGTCAAAACCGATTAATGAATAACTGTCGTTACGGCGGTCATAGACATATTCCCCATGATCGCATTTGCCGAGTGTAACCTGCAGAGGGTACGATAATTCAAACTTTACATGATATGACTGTGTTTCGCCCGTTATTACTTTTTCGCGGACACTCGGTCCCACTACGTTGGCAATACTGGTATTTCTGCCATGGTCATTATACAGGTATTCCTTTCCCAGGTGATAAAGCTGCACGCTGCGGCAATTAAAGCCGCCAATGAGCCGCAGGAAACAAAAGTAAGCTTCGGGAACGGCGGTGGCTTCATTATTAATTAAATCCCGGTTACCGTTTGTATTATTAAATTTATAGTCGCCATACCGTATCGTCTCCGCTCTTAAATACAGGTCATCCTCGCTTAATCCGGGTTCCAGAACCGTACCGGGGTCATTTGCTGCGATACGATTTGCCTCATCGTAAATTCCGCGGAGCCATGGGTTGTAATTCAGATGGTTCTCTATCATATCCATATTGTTCCTCTTTGTACACGCAACAGCATACCCCATCCCTGACAGTACACGATGCCATGTCTTTCAGCAATGTTCAGCCACCGCCGCAAATCGGCAGAAAGGAAATTTCGTCTCCGTCCTGTAAAGCTGTTTTAAAGTGTGCATGCTGGAGTATGCTTTCTCCGTTAACTGCAATTAGCATGGTTTTTCCCAGTTTTTCGGCTTCCGCGCCGAAATGCGCTTTGATATGCCGCAGCACATCTTTTACCGTTGCCGCTGTTATTTGTTCTGAGGCGATTTTGGTGAGTGTTGCCAAATGCGCCCGGTATTTTACTGTTACTTGCATTATTATTTCCTCTTTTTCAATAAGTTTCAATTTTCAGACGTTTCAAGGTCTGTTTTTTGGGAACCCCTGCTGAGTCCCAGCCCCGCACTTTGTAATATTGTTTGAGCATTTTTTCCAGGGGAACAACATAATTGGCTTTTGCCGTACCATTCCTGGCGGGTTGCGGTGTTTTGGTCAGGCGTTCGGGCAGGGAATCATCCGCTGCAGTCAGGCCCTCCCGTAAATTAAAGAGCCGTTCCAAATTGTAACATCGCTCGCCAAACTCAATAAAACTGCCGGTGTACATGGGAAAGCCGGTGGCAAGGCGCAGAGCTTCGGCATGGGGCAGCAGAAAGAATGAATTGAAACGCAGCAGAGGCTTTGTTCCCAGCATCATTCGGACTGCCGTTCCGGCGTGGGTCGCTATCTTTCCGGTAATGCGGGTAACAATATGATTGGGGCCGAGATTAAAAAAGATCGCCGGCACAAAAGTTTGCGCGCTAAAGAGGCAAAAGCCCGATGCAGATACCGCATCAAGGGCATCCTGCATAAACACCGTCAGTTCAGCTTTTGCCGACGGGCTTTGTGCATCGGTGGAAAGTACCCCTATGGATTCCAGCAGGGCCAAATAGCCGCCGTTAAGATGACACCCGCCGCGGTTGCTTACTGCATAACCAAGACCCATACCAACCGATCGCCTCGGTTCATACGATGCCATTTCCAGGCCTTTGGAGTGCATGGCAAATTCTTTGCCGCCGTATTTTTCGCTCATCCATTTGCTGCCGTTTGCCAGTTCGGAATAAATTCCTTCGCGGTTTGCAATTTTGCGAAGGACATCTTCCAGGTTACCGGTCTCGCCGAAATTAACGCCGAAATCTGCCATACCCTGTTCTTTTAACTCCATTGCAAATGCGATGGAAGATGCAAGGGAAATCGTATCCATTCCCAGAAGGTCGCTGAGATAATTAAGGTCGATAATTTTCCGCAGATCTTTTGCTGCTATATTTGGGCCGAAGAAACCGGCGGTTTCGTATTCAGGCCCTTTGATCTCACGGTCTTCCTTTTTAACCCGCCTTTCGCAGCGTATGGGACAGCTCATGCAGCCCGAGTTTCGGGTAAGTTCTGTTTCAGCCAGTGTTTCACCGCTTACCGCATCCGCATCGGGATCGCGGCCGTAACGGAAATTACGGCTGGGTAAAGCGCCGGAAGCGTTGGCTTTGTTTACAAGTCCAACAGTTCCGTAGCGGGGCAGTGCATCCCCTGTCATGGGATGATTGCGGATAAAGCGCACCCATTTTTTTATAAAACGATTGAGCTTTTTTTCGTGTGCCGCTGACGGCATTTTTGTTCCGTATGCGCTGAGCGCTTTGATGTTTTTTGATCCCAGAACTGCGCCGCTTCCGCAGCGGCCTGCCATGCGCTCGCCGCTGGCAGTAGCTGCATAACGTACCAGATTTTCACCTGCCGGCCCTATTGCCAGTTTGCCGTGGAAAGCGGGCAATTTTTCCTGCGCTGCTTCCGTATCAAGACCCCAGAGCTCTTCAGCGGGAAGTATCGACACAATACCGTCGACAATTTCGATCCGCGAATGCCGCTCCGCACGGCCGGTAATGACCAGACCGTCAAAGCCCGCTCTCTTCATCATTACTCCGAACGTACCGCCGCAATTGGACGAGGCAATTCCTCCGGTTAAAACATTTTTAAACGACATGTTAAAACGGCTGGAAGAAGGCGCACCGGTTCCGTTCAGCGGGCTGGTGTTGATGATGATCACAGCAGCAGGATCAAGCGCTGCTGTTCCCTGAGGCATCATGTCCAGAAGCAGGCGGGCGGCCAAAGTTTTACCGCCGATGTATTTACGGTAGTAGTCTTTGCTGATGCCAAAAGGTTCTACTTTACCGGTATCAAGATTAATTTTTGCGTAAACAGGCAGTTTCATTTTGCCACCTCCATACTGATAGCGCCCAGCGGGCAATGCGATTCGCAGATGGCGCAGCCTACACATTTCTGGGGCTGTGCAAGTTCGGCATATACTTTAATATCTCCCTTGAATTTGGGCAGGGAAATTTGCAGCGCTCCCGGCGTACAATCATTAACACAGATTGAACAGGCGCTGCAGGTCTCTGTTTTAATTACCGGTTTTGGCCATTCGGTACGTTTTACCGTTACACAGGTTTTTCCGGCGTTGTCGCTGATTGCGCCTTTGGGACATACCCTGCCGCAGACACCGCACTCAACACAGCGTTTGTCGTTTATAACATGCCGCACATTTCTGTCGCCGGTAATTGCGAAAACCGGGCATAGCTTAGCGCAGGCAGTACAGCCGGTACAGTCTTCGTTAATGTGATACGAAGTTTTTTTTTCCGACAAACGCAGACTTTCTATCATCCAGCTAAAACGTTCT
>WRIB01000068.1 GCA_009782955.1 Treponema sp.
TGGGTGTGGTAGTTGCTTCGGTTTTTACCCTTTTTCCGTCGCTCAAAAGCGCCTTTGTGGAACCGGTTGAGGCGTTACGGAGATAAGGTTTAGTTGTTTATATACTGGAGGCCCGATTATGAAAAGAAGAATTATTCTGATTACATTACTGCTGGTTGTTACCGGTATTGCTTTTTCCCAGACTCCGTCGGCTACTGCGCTGCTTAAACAGGTCGATGACAACGAAATATACAAAACAATCCAATACGAAGCTGATATGATCATTGACTATAATGGCAGGCGTTATGTAAAGACCATGAAAGCCTGGGCACGGCAGAATGCGGACAGTTTTGTTGAATTTATCAATTCCGAAGACCGCGGAACCAGGTACCTGAAAAAAGGAGGCCGGCTTTATGTGTATTCTCCTGATACTGAACAGGTAACTTTGATATCCGGACACATGCTTAAAGAAAGCATGATGGGTTCCGATCTTTCCTATGAAGATGCCATTGACAATGAAGGTTTGTCGGTCCGGTACGATCCGGTTCTTGCCGGTTCCGGCGTCTGGAACTTTAATGGCACAAACCGTGAATGCTGGATACTTGAGTTGACAGCAAAAAAAAAGACTGAAAGCTATCCTAAAAGAAAACTCTGGATCGACAAGCAGACAGGGGATTGTCTGCATTACGAACTCTATGCGCTTTCCGGGGCAAAATTAAAGGAGTATACTCTGCTGAAGGTGGAAGTAATTGCCGGACGCCGTTTTCCGGTTGAAGTAGAGATGAGGGATCTTCTTCGCCGCGGAAGCAAAACTACTTTTGTAATGCGTAACGTAGTTTTGGATCAGCCTATTGCCGATTCGGTATTCAGCCAGCGAAATCTGGAGAGATGATTTTTTTGGAAATTCATGAGGTATTGGGAAAAAAATTATTTCTCGTTTTATTACTGACTGCCGGTACTTTTTTTCTTTCTGCCCAAACTCTGTCGGGGAGCCTTGATACAAAAATCACCCTGGGGGCAGGAGCAGGAGATAGTTCCGGGTTTTTTTACGGCGCAGAAGAATATGCCAACCTCAGACTTAAAGTCCCCGCAGGAGAATATGCAACTGTTTACAGCGCTTTTAATCTGATTGCAGCAGCCGGTTATTCGGCCGCCCAAATCCAGGCTGTTTCCGGGACGGGAATGTTTGGCGGGTACGCTATGGAAGAAAATTATGCAGCAATAATGGAATTGGAACGGCTGTATGTCCAGATTTCAGGCGATAACCTGGGGCTTAGCGCCGGGCTTCTTCGTATACCGTTTGGGTACGGCCTGGTTTGGGGTCCCATGGATTTTCTTAATCCGCGGAATCCCCTTGAACCGGATGCACGGTTTCGCGGAATCCTTGGTATTACTGCAAGTTATTTTCCGGAAGAACTTCCCGACATGAAATTTCTTGTTTTTGCCGCCGCTCCCAAAGACCCCCTTACGCCAGGCGGAAACGGAGCAAGGGCAGGATTAACTTGGGACAGCCATTGGCAGCGGGCAAGTATTCAGCTTCTCTATTGTTTTGAAAGCCCTGCTTCTTACACTGCATACAATCCAACAGGTTCACAAATGTCCAATGAATACCCCAAAGGACTTCACCGGGCAGGTTTTTCTTTTAAAGCGGATTTGGAATTGGGTTTTACAGCGGAATTTCTTTATACCAGCAATCCTGATAAAAACACAGGTATTAACGGTCTTTCAGCCAGCGCCGGGGTAGACTATTCATTCTATGGCGGAAAACTTTATTTACTGGCGGAATATCTTTTTTCGGGCAGTGAATCGGCGGAAGCAAAAAGCGCCGCCGCACCTTCTGGTCATTCCGGCTCTCACTACCTTTATACTGCGGGAACCTGGAAGTGGAGCGATTTTTCTTCCGTTTCTTTGGGCTGTTTGGCCAATCTGAATGATATTTCCTTTATTCCTGTTGTCTCCTGGCAATATGAGTTTATCCACGGGATAGTTCTGTCCATCCGGTCTTATGTTTCTTTGGATAAAGACAGTTTTAATGCAGGGGAACCGGGTGAATTGGGACCCAGGAACAGCGGCCGTTATTTTTATATAGCAGCAGGACTAAAGGTAAAATTCTAAAGATGCGCTGGACGGTATATTAATAATAGATTATACTAAAAAGAACAGGAGGCTTTTATGGCAGACATCGTGTATGTTGATCAGGAAGATGGAAAAAAAAGGGTAATGAACAACGCCAAACTTTATGCCAAACTCCTGGGTAAATTCAAAGACGAAACCAATTTTGAGTCTATATTTACCGCGCTTGATGCAGGCAACTATGAAGAAGCTCAAGGCATTGCTCATACCATAAAAGGTATAACAGCCAATCTTTCCATAAAAGATCTGAACGAAAAGATAGTTGCATTGGAAGTTCAAATTAAGGAAAAATCCGTAGATTCCCAAACTATAGAAGCGGCAAAAGCTTCTTTTGCCGCTACCATACCGGAAGTAGAAAAGGCTATTGCAGAAAATGCTTGATCAGAAAACACCCGTTGTTCTGGTGGTTGATGATGTAGATATGAACCGTATGATCCTGGAAGAAATACTCCAGGATGATTATACGATTCTTGCCGCCGAAAACGGAAAGAAAGCTCTGGAAACTCTGAGATCTCAGCACCCCACAATTATCCTGCTGGATGTAATGATGCCGGAAATGGATGGCCGCGAGATGTTTGAGATCATGAAAACCGATAACACATTAAAGCGGATTCCTGTAATTTTTATTACAGCCGAAGAAGATTCGGAAAGTGCGCTTCTTGCTGCCGGAGCGGTAGACTTTATCAGTAAGCCTTTTAAACCAGAAATTGTAAAACTGCGGGTAAAGAACCAAATCGAATTAAAAACCTATAGTGACAGCCTGGAAATAATGGTAGCGGAAAAAACCGCCGAAGCAACCAAGACTCTGGACAGCGCCCTGCAGGGACTGGCGAACGTAATTGAACATCGTGACCTGGAATCCGGCGAACACGTTAAAAGAACACAGTTATATGTATGGGCTCTGTCAGGATATCTGATCCGTACCGGTTCGGTATACGCCGAAACCCTGAAAAAACAGGAACCAGATATTATTATGAAGGCAATGGCACTGCACGATGTTGGGAAAATTGCCATTCCTGACAAAATACTTCTTAAGCCGGGCAAACTGGATCCGGATGAATATGAAATAATGAAAACCCATACCATCCGGGGAAAGGAAATAATCGGAGAACTTGGGGATGTAAATTCATCATTGTATTTGAAACACTGTGAGGATATTTGTTTCGGGCATCACGAACGCTGGGATGGCAAGGGTTATCCGCGCGGCCTTGCCGGTGAAGCAAATCCTCTGCCTGCACGTCTTGCTGCTCTGGCGGATGTCTACGATGCTTTGGTCTGCGCACGGGTGTACAAAGCTGCCATGTCTTACGAAGAAGCCCTTAAGATTATTACCGACGGTAAAGGTACCCAGTTTGATCCTGTCTTAACCGACGCAGTGGTACAGATACAGGAACGTTTTAAGGAAATCTCACTGCAATACAAGTAAATTAGTTTTTCAAAACTCTGTTAGTTTCGGAACAAGCTCAACCGTAACGCGAATTATTATTTTAATTCAACTTCTTCGCGTGTGGGAATCGAAGAGGAAGCGCCGGGCCGCGTAACGGCAATTGAAGCGGCAATGGAAGCCATTCTAAGCGCTTCTTCCGCTTTTTTTCCCGCTGCAATATTCGCAATAAAAAACCCGGTAAACGTATCGCCCGCGGCTGTCGTATCTACAACCGGTACGTTGTAACTTTCGTGCGATAGTTCCCCTGTGCTGTCCTTGTATAAAACGCCGTCCTTTCCCAAAGTTAAAACAATGGCCGCTTTTGGAAAATTGACCGCCATTGATTGAAGGATATCTTTCGGATTTTCTTTTCCGGTTATCCCGGTTCCCTCAATTTCGTTGAGTATAAACCACGAGACACAATCCAGGGGATAATCAGCAATCGATGAATCAAAGGGAGATGGATTAAAAGCAATCCGCATATCTTTTTGAGAAGCCTGTTCCATTATGTAAGGGATGTCGTTAACTTCATTTTGCAACACCAGTATGTCGCCTTTGTCGAAACAGGAGAAAACCTGATCAATATGGGAACGTTCCAGTTCAAAATTTGCACCATGATACAATAAAATACAGTTTTGCCCTCCAGGCGCTACCTGAATTATTGCATGACCAGTTACGCTGCCATTGGTACGTGTGTGATGTATATCAACGCCGGATTCCCGCAGCCACTCGGTAAGCAACACACCGTCCGGGCCGACTTTTCCGGCGTGAAAAACCATAGCACCCGCACGTGAAAGCGCTATAGACTGGTTAAGACCTTTACCCCCCGGAAAGTATTGAAGCGTTGTTGCTGCCAATGTTTCTCCGGCTGTAACAAAATGCGGTACACTATAAACATGGTCGCTGTTTAATGAGCCAATATTCAATATTTTGTTCATAGAAAAGGGCTAAGCCCGACAAACTCCTAGATTCAATTCCTGCATTTTTGTCTGTAGATTTACTCTCTGGAGGTGGCGGGAATTGAACCCGCGTCCTAATACGCGAAACACAAGCGTCTACAGGTTTAGCCGCCTATTAAATTGTCGGAAAAGGCTTGGCTAGACAGCGCGCGGCCTTTCCGTATCCCGGATAATCTTACCTGACCGCCTCCGAAAGCGGCGGTCAGGCCAGCTCTGATTGCGACGCGGAAGCCGTTCCTCAGAGCAGCGGAACGGTTCCACGCGATTACGCAGCTAAGGCGTATTCGTAACTGTCGTTATTGGCAGTTAATATTTTTGCCCAATCAGGAGATGGGCACTCCACCTGCAGCTTGTACCCCGAATCGTACCAGTCGAAACCGGAGCACCCCCCAACAAATATTAGCGCTGCGACAAGCAGCGTTAATTCAAAGATTTAGCACGTTGTAGCGCCAAAAGCCGCCACTGTGTGCCGGAAACAGCGCGAGGGCTTTAGCCCGAGTAGCGCGCGCCCGCTAATCTAAAGCGTGGCGTGAAGCCACGTTTACCCAGTAAATTTAGCACAGCGTAGCGCTTAATAAAAGCCTAATATCCAAGAATAGCACTCGACCTTTAGGTCGAGTAGCGCGCTCCAACACATAAAATATTACAGAAAAACTGGAATTTTTGCAAGATTTAGGGTATATTATACTATTATGCCTTGTTTAGCCGCATCAAGCGGCGTAATCAGCAGAGAAGCACTGTTTCTAAGCGAACATGAGTTGTCCCTAATAGAAGAAGCTCTGAGCTTGATTGAGGCGGAAAGTTCCGGTTCTCCTCCGGATCCTGTTGAAGCAGAGCTATTCAGACAGCGTATTAGTTGTCTGAAGGTTTTTGGAAAAGCCCTTGCCCTTTATCCTTCCATAAGAGAAAACCAGATCTTACGGGGTTATGTGCGGGATGAAAAACAACTTATCAAATCCCTGGTAGGACTTGCACCTTCTTCTCACTTACTCCGCATACCTGCCCGTATTCATGCTGTGCGGAGTTTTTTGGTAACCAAATTTCACAGTTTTTCTTTTCTTAATAAACTGCTTACTCCTGATACACAGCTCTATGAAGAAATCAGAACGATCCTTTATTCCATTATGTTTACCATAATGGCGGAGGATGTTTATTTTGCCTGTCTGGATGATCCTTCTCTTCCGGAAGAAATAAAATTCTGTCTGGCAGATGAACTTGTTTCACTATGGGATTCCGGAGCAGAACCTGCGATGATACAGCATTTCCCTTTTTTGAAAGCGCTTTGGATGGCCCGCAATGATTCACCGCCAAGTTTTGGAACCATGGACGGGAACAGTGAATTGATCCGCATTTCCATCGATTTGGAAGAAGACTGGAAGGACTTTTTACTGAACCAGATAGCTAATGAGGAAACCAAATGGGCATTGGATGAATTCCTTTTTGGTCTTTCTTACGAAGAACTCGTTTCCGTACGTTCCAGGCTGCAAAAGTTCAGTATTCCTGCAGCTGATTATAACGAAATCCGATCTTACCTGGGAAGTACTCCTGCTTATACTGCGATTAACAATTCGGATCCGCGGTATTTGCATGATTTTTACATGGACAGAAAAGAAGCCGCCTTGTTCCGCAAACGGCTTAACAATCCGGGTCCGCATAAAACTCTGGAAGAAATATACCTGAAATATCGAATGACTCTTTAAGCGGCAGTATGCAGCTTTTGGCTGTAAACTTTTTACAAATTCCCTTGAATATATTATTTTACTATGTCTTTTATTCTTCTTTTTAAGTCTGTAAAATTGAATGGTTTAATAATATAATCAGCAGCTCCCATTTTAAACGCCCGTTTCTTGTCTGCTTCTTCATCTTCTGACGTTAAAAAAACTATTGGAACATTTTTTAAATGGTCTATTGCCCGTATTCTTTTAAAAACTTCCCAGCCGGTCATATTCGGCATTATTACATCCAGCATTATTAAATTGGGCGCAGGTTTGCTGTTTTCCAGAAATTCCAGGGCTTCACTCCCTGATTTTGCTTTATGAAGTTCATAATCATTTTTTAAGAACAATTCAGCAGTTGTAAGGTGAATTTCATCATCATCAACCAAAAGAATCTTTTTCTTTTCATTTGAATTAAGAGCCATTATATATACCTCTAACTAAAGTATCGGCATAAAGCCTGCTTTTATACAATATTTAACAGAAAAACCGTGAAGTATTCGTATAGTATTATTTAAATCGTATTGTCTCATTGTTTCTCGTATTCCTGCACTTCGTCGATTATATATTCCAGTTTAATTCCTGCTTTGGAAAACATATCTTCCGAATCGGCAGCATCATGGTACCGCCGCTGGCAGACAACACGGACAATTCCGCAGTTGATAATTAACATGGCGCAGGTTCTGCAGGGGGTCATGCGGCAGTAAAGGGTGGAGCCTTCAATGGCGATGCCGCGTTTGGCAGCCTGGCAGATGGCGTTTTGTTCGGCGTGAACGGTTCTGACACAGTGGGTTGTGGTGCTTCCGTTCTCGTGAACCATTTGCTTAAGCTGATGTCCTGCTTCATCGCAATGGGGAAGCCCTGCCGGAGCGCCCACATAACCGGTAACAAGAATTTGGTTGTCTTTTTCTATAACACAGCCAGACTGGCCCCGGTTACATGTGGCCCTTTTGGAAATCGCTTCGCATACTTCCATAAAATATTCATCCCAGCTGGGTCGGCGGCAGGTAATAGACTCTTCCATGTTTGTATTGTACTACCATTAAGCTTATTGTACAGTAGAATTATGAATGAATCCTGTGGACGGTTGCTTTCGGTTAATATGAATCCGACATTGCAAAAAACCCTTTGCTTTAACCGGCTGATCCCCGGCGAGGTAAACCGCACCGCCGCTCATAGATTTGATGTTGCCGGAAAGGGCCTTAATACTGCCAGAGTACTTTCCCAACTGGGGAAAGAAGTTGTGTACTTAACACAGCTTGGCGGTGCGTTACGGCCTGTTTTTTTGGATCTTTGTAAACGGGATAATATTAATGTGCATTGGGTAGAAAGCGGCAGCGTAATTCGTTATTGCTATACGATCATTTCGGGAATTGAAGACGGGGAAGCCCGTACCGTTACAGAACTTGTAGAAGAAGGAGAACCCGTTGCCGCCGGTACAGAGGAACGGCTCTTTTCCGCTTATACGAAACTTCTTCCTTCCGTTAGAACAGTAATTATTTGCGGTACCAAGGCCCGTGGTTTCAGTGATACATTGATACCGGAAATGGTTCGTTTGGCACGGGAATACAAAAAGCAAATTATCCTGGATATACGGGGAAACGATCTAAAGCAGAGTCTTCAATTCATGCCCGATGTAATTAAACCGAACCTTTTTGAATTTACCGATACCTTTACCTCAGAACTGGAACAGTGTTATAAAAGTATGGGCGAACTCTCAGGAGACGAGGAAGGAGTTAAGGAAAATGTCGCTTCGCTTGCTTTGGAACTGGCCCGGAAATACGCAACAAAAATAGTTCTTTCCCGGGGAAAAAACTCTGTATGGTATACGGAAGGCAATACATTCTCGGAAGCCGCAGTAGAAATTGTAAAGCCTCTAAATACTACCGGCTGCGGGGATGCTTTTACCGCAGGTTTGGCGGCGGCTATTAACGAAGGTCTTTCGTTAAAAAAAGCCGTTGAACTGGGGATTCATTGCGGCAGTCTTAATGCAGGTTTTATTAAACCCGGAACCATATGCGAAAACGGCAAAGAATTGCCGGATGATAAAAAAGAACGATATGAATCTGATAAAAAAACTCTGGTTCCCTGTAAAGAAGAAAGCGTTGATTGGGAGACTACTCAAAATATTTATATAGAAGGCGAAAACCTTGAAGCATTAATGCTTATGCAGGAAAAATATCGGGAAAAAATTAAAATGATTTATATTGACCCGCCTTATAATACCGGAAATAAATTCGTATACAATGACAGTTTACTTCATCATTCAGCCTGGTGTTCAATGATGTATCCCCGTTTAATGCTTGCACGTGATTTATTATGCGACAGCGGAGCCATTTTTATCAGTATTGATGATAATGAAGCGGCCAATTTAAAAAAAATATGCAACGAAATATTTGGAGAGACTAATTTTGTAGCGTGTTTAAACTGGAATACAAAAAAAGCCGCTCAGGGCATGACAACACAAAATATGATCGTATGCAATCATGAATATATACTTGTATATGCAAAAGACAGCCGTTTATTTAAATTCATTGGAATTGATCGGGATAAAAATAACGGGTTTTCAAACCCGGACAATGATCCCCGCGGCCTTTGGAAACGGCAGTATTTACAGCGAATAGGACAGGGACTTCCCAAAAGGGAATTAAAAGATCCGGACACAGGCCGTGTTTTTGTTATTGAAACACCTTATACACAGGAAAAGATTAATCGCTGGATAGAAGAAAAGCGGATAATATTTCCGAAAAACGAAACGCAATATCCTGTACGAAAAGAATTCCTCCGTGAATACAAAAACAAACAGCAGCTTGTTACTTCTTTGGGTCTATATGCAACAAAAGCAACAACAGAAAAGCTCTATAGTTTGTTTAATAATAAAAAAGTATTTACCAACCCCAAGCCGGAAACTCTGATTGCTTTTTTGGTACGTGTTACAACATCAGCCAATGATATAATCATGGATTTTTTTTCCGGCTCTGCAACAACTGCCCATGCAGTCATGCAGGTTAATGCCGAGGACGGCGGACAACGGCAATTTATTATGGTCCAAATGCCCGAAGCCTGTGCAACTGACAGTGAGGCAGCCAGACTGGGATACCAAACCATCAGTGAAATTGGCAAAGAACGCATACGCCGTGCAGGAAAAAAAATAAGAGAAGACACCGGGGCAGGCGGTAAAACCCCGGATATTGGGTTTAGGGTATATAAGATAGCTGAGTAATTTTTTTTATTTTAATGATTATACCGTCTCAACTTTAATTTGCCAAAAAATCAAAACATCCTCCGACGCCTATTGAAAAGCAATGTTTATTTAATCCAATATTCCCAAATACAGATAAAAAGCAGTTACATTTTGTCGATAATTTCTGCCGGGATGCCGGTTACAGTATGAATCTTTTCGGTAGAATCACCCATTGCTTTCATCTTCTGAGCAATTTCCAGACTTTTTTCTTCTTTTCCTTCCAGACGGGCGTTGTATATATCCGAAGCTCGATCCATGCTGTTCTTCAAAATTGCCATTTTCCTGGCATATTTCTTGTAGTCCCGGCTTACCTTGGTCAGGGTTTTCTCCGCATGCATAATACCCGTATCCTCCCGGCAAAGTTTCTTAATGAGCGATTTAGCCCGTTCATCGTGCCTGTACCTCATAAAAATACACCATTTCTCGTCTTCAGGCAAGGATCTTAATTCGGCCTTTTTGTTTATTGCATCCTTTAACCACTGTTCCAGTTTTGGCAGTTCATAAAAGATGATTTCTACGGTATCGGTAAGCCGGTCGTGTTCCGTTTCTTCCAAAAACTGATACCGCCGGGGGAGTTTATCGCTTTGCGGAAATAAAATGCAGTTGAGGAAGAATACCTGGTATACCCGCTTAATGTCTTTGTAAGGCTTGCCTTTTCTTAATTGGGCGGAAAAAAGCATTGCAGCATAGAATACGGCCCTTGCTGTAAGGTCATCACTTGATTTGCCTACTTGCATTTCCAGATCCGCGACTTCTCCGTCATTAAAAGTAACATGGACGTCAAGCTTAGCTGATTTTGCGCCAAGATGTACCGGGACAAGGTCGTTGTTTATAACCTGAACAGCAGAGACTTCACGGCGGGTACAGGCAGAAAGCAGGGAGCGCAGGGCTTCCCGTGAATCATCGCTGTCTGTTGTAAGCATGGCTTTGAAGACCGCGTCATCCAGGACTGAAAGGGGTTTCCCCAGCGCAGTATTTTCTTTTGCCAGTTTTTTAAGTTCACTTGCAAGCCGGAAACGGTTAAAAACATAGAAGGGGTTCATACCCAATAAAGGGTAACGTGATGTTTATTGCTTGTGTTATGCAAGATGAATTGGGATAATTTCTTTCCTGCATTGTGTAACCACAATTCTTTTAATTCGACAGCTGTTTTTTTCTCCCGATTACCTGTAACACAATAACTGCCGCAATAAAGCCCATACCGATAATGTCGGTCACATGTCCCGGGTCGATAAGCATAAGGCCGCCTGCAATGGCAATGAGCCGCCAGGGAAGGGTAACTTTTTGCAGCATAAAACCTTCCAGGCCTGAAGCAAGGCTCCACATGCCAAGAAGAGAACTAAAAATAATCTGGATAAACTTAATGGCTGTTGCATCGATAAGGAGCATGGCCGGGTTAAAGATAAACATATAGGGAATAATAAATGCCGTAATGGCAAGCCGGGTTGCCGTAATGCCGCTTTTAATTGGATTGGCTTTGGCAATGGCTGCACCGGCATAAGCCGCCAGTGCAACAGGCGGAGTAATATCCGCAACAATTCCAAAGTAGAAAACAAACATATGAGCTGCAAGTATCGGTACCACAAATCCAAGATCTGCCGAGGTGCGTAAAATCATAGGAGCGGCAATGGTTGCCATGATCACATAGTTTGCAGTTGTCGGAACACCCATTCCCAAAATAAGACAGGTAATCATGGTAACAAACAGCGCCAGAATAAGGCTTGTTCCCGTAACAACAAAAAATGGAAGATTAACCATGGAAATAAGTTTGCCGATAAGCAGCTGGCCTATTCCGGTAAGAGAAACAATACCCACAATAATTCCGGCGACAGCGCAGGCTATGGCTACGCCGATTGTGTTACGGGAACCGCCGATAAAAGCATCTGCCAGTCTAGCCGGGGTAAATCGGGTTTCTTTGTTCAAAAAACTTACAACAAAAGTAACAGCAATGGCAAAACATGCAGCATAGGCCGGAGTAAAGCCGAAGTTCATCAGTACTATCAAAATTACAATCGGCAGAAAAAGGTATCCTTTTGTTATAATAAGTTTCCCCAAATGAGGGATTTCTTCTTTGGACAGTCCTTTTAAACCCAGCTTCTTTGCTTCAAAGTGAACCATAAGAAAAATGCCGGTAAAGTACAACGCTGCCGGAAAAATAGCTGCTACAGCAATTGTTACGTATGGATAACCGGTTAATTCCGCCATAAGAAAAGCGGCAGCTCCCATAATGGGAGGCATGAGTTGTCCGCCGGTTGAAGCAGAAGCTTCTACCGCAGCGGCAAATTCTCCTTTGTATCCGGTCCTCTTCATCGTTGGAATGGTAACGCTGCCGGAACCCACAGTGTTTGCTACAGAACTACCGGAGATCATTCCAAAAAGAGCGCTGGCAATTACTGCTACTTTGGCTGGCCCTCCGGCGGTAAAGCCTGCAACTGAATTTGCCAAATCGATAAAGAAATTGGCTATCCCCGATTTTTCCAGAAACGAAGCCAAAAAGATAAAGAGAACGATAAAGGTTGAACAAACCCCGATAGGTGTGCCGATGATTCCATCGGTAGTATAAAAAAGCTGGTGTACCACACGTCGGATAGAAAAGCCCGATGCAAGGGCGTAGGTAATGAACCCTGTCGCTACCACCAGAATGGGAAGACCCACGACACGCCGGCAGAGTTCGGCAAGGATGATAATACCCATAATACCCATGTATACATCCAGAGGCAGTAACCTTGTTGCCCGTGCAATGATTGCATCGAAGTTTACCACATAGTAGAAAAATGCAATTGCTCCCAATGTACCCAGAACAAAATCGTACCATGGAATATAATTTTTCCGCTTGGTCATTCCCCGGCGTAAAGGGTAAAGCATATATCCGGCAAAGATGAGTATTCCCAAAAAGACGCTGCGTCTTACCTGTTCAGGCAGATTACCGATAAGCGTTACCCAAAAAACATAAGCGGCAAACAGAAGGAGGAGTCCTTTAACAAGAATATCGGGAATTCCCGTAAACCGGCGTACATTGGCCTCACGGTCAAAATGAGCAAGAAGTTCTTCTGTTTCCTGTTCTGTTAAAGCATGATCTTTCTTTTCGTGCTCGCTCATTTCTTCTTTCCTCCGGTACGAATAGTAATATGCGCGTTTTTGCCGCAAAGTTCCTGCAGACTCACCATATTGCCATTTATAAACAGCACATGATCTGAAACAGTTCCCACAATATAATTCAGTTCCCTGAACGAAGAAACAAATCCAGAAATAAGAAGGTCATCTCCTTCTCTGCTTAAAACCTGGCCCTCTTCCAGTTCACTTTGCATTCCCGCACCAAATGAAGAAAAACGCACTGTCATGGGCTGTATCATTTTATCTTCTATTTTAAAATTTTCCCTTACGGGACTTTGATGAACTGAGTGGATAAATTCCACTGCAAATTCATCTGCTTCTTTAAAGGGCCATTTTCCGTATAGTTTACCGGAATTGGTATCCCTGATTTCCAAAAATTGATTTTTGCTCCGTGAATGAACGGTATAAACGGCTGCTCCGGTAACTACCAGAGCAGCCAATATCAAGTTCACTGCAATACCGTACCACCAGCGTAACTTCATGCACACGCCTTGCCAGCAATGCTGGCTACGCCTCCCGGCGGCGAACTTACATTACACCAATTTCCTTAAAATACTTAACTGCTCCGGGGTGGAAAGGAACTGAAATACCTTCCACGGCATACGAGGTGGAAATTTCCTTGCCCTTTACATGAGCGGCTTCTATTTCAGTTTTGTTTTCGAAGAGAGCCTTGGTCAGCTTGTACACTGCATCTTCCGGAAGGGTGGTACTTACGATAAAGGTAGCTTTTACCGCAACGGTTTTTGTCGCTTCGGTTTGTCCCCTGTAACTACCGGCAGGAATGGGAAACTGAGTATAGAAAGGATAATTCCTGATTAACTGTGCAGCATGTGTATCATCAACTTCAAGAATAATAATATCTTTTCCTGTAGCCAGATCGATAATGGCAGGGGTGGGGGCACCGGCAACACAGAAGAACGCATCGATTTTGTTGTCCCTAAGGGCATCTGCCGACGCACCGAAACCGAGGTTTTGCTTTCCGATATCATCAAAACTGATACCATAGGCTTCCAGAATCTGCCGGGCGTTGAATTCCGCTCCGCTTCCCGCATCTCCAA
>WRIB01000069.1 GCA_009782955.1 Treponema sp.
CATCGGATCTTCCAGCTGCCGCCATTTTAGGTAACGGCACGTTTCAATATCCCACCACCCAGCGGAAAACTCCGCAAATGTCGGTACTTTCTGTTCAGGGATTAACAATCCGTCCCTAAACAGCTTCATGCAGTAGGCTACTGCCTCTGTCTTTTTGGTAATCCCGGTAGACTTCGCCCATTGCCGGTTTCCTTTTTCGTCATAGCACTGGTAGTAATAAACCTGCTTTCCGGACGGTAATTTCCGCCCAAACACTGTAAAAATCGCCTTTGCTCTCATAAAACCCTCTTTTTTGGGATATTGCTGTCATATCAGCACACACCCCAAATTCCTTGAATGTAGGTTAGACGGAACCGGCAACGCCAATTCCTTATGAGATAAAGACTTACACGATTTTTAGCTACTGCAATCTAGCAGACCTGCTAGTTCGTCCCATATATTGGGGTTTTTATGGTGGATGTAATCGGCATTTTACTGCTGAGCATCTGTCATACCATGACCTGGAATATTGCCGGGAAAGGGCGAGGCAGGCGTCCTGGCGAGAACTTCTGAAGTTCCCCGGCAAACAGACCACGGAATAACGGAAGTATTAAAGGTAAGAAAGCCTGACTACTTAAACGCTAAAGCTATAAGATCTTTCAATACTCGATTATATGTTTAAGTAGTCAGGAGGCTGATTTGTCGGACTCCTTCAGGTTCGAGCCCAGGGCGCCTGCCTCGCCCTTTCCCGGTTTTAATGCAGATACGGTATATGACAGATGCTCAGCGATAAATTGTAATTTATTTTTTTTCATTGTATACTACCTTCATGAAACGCAGACTTATTACTTCCGCTTTGCCCTATGTAAATAATGTACCGCATTTGGGAAACCTTATACAGGTATTGTCCGCCGATGTTTTTGCCCGGTTTTGCCGGCTCCGCGGGTATGAAACTCTCTATATCTGCGGTACGGACGAATACGGAACTGCAACGGAAACAAAGGCTCTGGAAGACGGGATAACTCCGCGGGAGTTGTGTGATCGCTTCTATAAAATTCATGACGATATTTATAAATGGTTTACCATAGGTTTCGATAAATTCGGTAAGACTTCCACACCCATACATACCGAAGTAACGCAGCATCTTTACAAAAAACTCGACGAAAACGGTTACATTACAGAAAACACAAGCGAACAGTTATTTTGTAACAGCTGTGAACGATTTCTTGCCGATCGCTATGTGCGGGGGATCTGTCCCCACTGCGGCTATGGTGAAGCCAGGGGGGATCAATGCGAATCCTGCGGCAAGCTGCTCGATCCTACAGAGTTAAAAGAAAGCCGTTGTTCCACCTGCGGCAATGAACCAAAATTGAAATCAACAAGTCATCTATATATAAATCTTCCGAAAATTAATGACAGGCTTGAAACATGGCTTAATGAAGCATCGGTAAAAGGCGAGTGGGCAAAAAATGCAATTCAGATGACTGCCGCATGGATCAAGGGAGGCCTTCAGGAACGGGCCATTACCAGGGATCTCAAGTGGGGTATTCCTGTTCCGCGTGCCGGTTATGAAAAAAAAGTTTTCTATGTATGGTTTGATGCCTGCATTGGCTATATATCAATCACCGGAAATCATGCTTTGGATCTGGGAAAGGACTGGAAAAGTTTTCTTGATTATTGGTGGAGAAGTCCTGAAGAAACCGAACTGTTTCAGTTTATTGGCAAGGACAATATTCCTTTCCATACGGTGATCTTTCCTTCCACCCTGCTGGGAAGCGGTGAAAAATGGACTATGCTTCATCATATGTCCAGTTCAGAATACCTTAACTATGAAAGCGGTAAATTCTCGAAAACGAGAGGCATTGGTGTTTTTGGCACCGATGTTATGGAGACGGGAATTCCCGCCGATGTTTGGCGTTTTTATATTTTTTACAACCGGCCCGAAAAAGCAGATGCTCTTTTTTTATGGAAGGATTTTCAGGAAAAGGTAAACGGCGAACTTATCGGAAACCTGGGAAACCTTGTTAACCGGACATTGTCCTTTGTTACCCGTTACTACGACGGGAAGATTCCCGATGAGGCCGGTGGTTCCCCATTGTCCTGGGAAACAGTGCAGCGCTTTGAAAAAGACATTGCCGAGAAACTGGAATGGGCGGAACTCAGAGATGCTTTCCGTCTTGTGTTTGAACTGTCTTCTTACGCCAATAAGGTTTTTCAGGATGCGGAACCGTGGAAATACCGTAAAGAAGATCCGCCCAAAGCGGCGGCAGTAATACGTGATCTTTGTCATGTGGTGCGGGACCTCGCCGTTTTGTTGTCGCCTTATCTTCCCGAATCCGCAAATCGTATTGCTGCTTTTTTTGGCCTTCAGCTTGATTCATCACCCCAGGATGTTGAGCGGCTTGCCGGAGATTTCCTGGATTGGAACAGCCTGGGTAAGGCCGGAGACCTGGACGGTAAAACAATAAAAAGCGAAGTGCTCTTTACCAAACTGGAAGATGATCAAATTGCATCACTTCGGGAAGCATATTCAGGCAGTCAGAAAGAACGGAAGGAAAACGTTCCGCCGGATATAACTGCGGTTTTTGCCGCTACTCTGGATCTTCGGGTGGCAGAGATTGTTAAAGTTGAGCGGCACCCCAATGCAGAAAAACTCTATATTGAAACACTGGACATTGGGGGAGAAGAACGGGTGATTGTTTCCGGCATAGCGCCTTTTTACAAAGAAGAAGAGTTGCTTCATAAAAAGATCATCGTTGCTTACAACTTAAAACCTGCCAAACTCCGCGGAGTGATGAGTCAGGGAATGCTTCTGGCTGCGGAAGATCATAACGGCCCTGACGGTGCAGAACGATGTGAAGTACTGGATGCTTCCGGCATCCCGTCCGGAACAAGAGTTTTACTTGAAGGTACTGATGTGCCAGAGACGCCAAAAGAAATAAATGTCGATACTTTTTTCAGTATTCCCATCCGGGTAGAAGGCCATGTTGTAACGGCAGGCGGTAAAGCGCTCACTCTTGATGGAAAGCCAATTAAAACTTCCATTATTTCCGATGCAGAAGTTCATTAACGCCGGAGAGCAACAGTGACTCTTGTAGAACTCCACCCAATTGAACTTGCTTTTTGCGGCGGCGCTTCTTCGTTTTTGCAGTCGGATTTTTGGGGAAGCTTTAAAGCCCGTTTCGGCTGGACAGCTTTGGCATTTAACGCCGAATGGAAAGAAACGGACGGCTGTAAAGAAAAAGTCAATCTTCCCTTGTTGGTGTTGTACCGCCGTCTGGGTTTTGGGATTGGCTTTGCCTATGTTCCCTGGGGGCCGGAACTTCCTGCGGATTATGATGCAGAATCCAGCCGAAGAGCGGCTGCAGAACTGGCCGAAACGCTGCAAACTTTTCTTCCTAAAAATACGGCATTAATTCGTTTTGATTTTCCCTGGTTTACAGATTCATCAACTTTTGAAAGAATTAATAACAGCGAATCACGCGAAACGTCACAAAAAATTAAACCGTTTACCCGGGCTGCCGCAGATGTACAGCCGCCGGATTCTGTGTTGGTTGATCTTGTTCCCGATGAAGCGGCAATACTCGGCAATATGAAATCCAAGTGGCGTTACAATATCGGGCTCGCCGGAAAAAAAGGTGTTACTGTTCGCTGCCTGACTGCAGAAACGATTTCCGCAAACAGCGGCGTCGGCTGTGCAAGCGGAGGTGATCTTGCAAGCTATTACAACATATATAAAGAAACAGCGGAACGGGACGGCATTTCGATCCATGATATGGAATACTACCGGGTGCTTTTTAAGGAAGCGGCAAAACACGGCGTAGCGGTGAGGCTCTACATGGCTTCTCATGAAAATGAGGATATCGCAGGTATTGTAACATTATTCCGCGGCAAGGAAGCCGTGTACCTCTATGGAGCATCTTCCAATCATAAACGAAACCTTATGGCCCCATACGCCTTGCAGTGGAAAGCAATGCAGGACGCCAGGGCTTTTGGCTGTTGTTATTACGATATGTTCGGCATTCCTCCCAAGCCGCCGGAAGATGATCCGAATCATCCCATGGCCGGTCTTTACCGTTTTAAGACAGGTTTTATTGGCGCCCAGGATCAGCATGCGAGACATCGAGCATGTTTAACCGGTGAATGTAACACGGCGTGCCCCCCAATAGATTCTTCAACTACGATAATTGCTTCTGGGGGCGACCAGGAACAAGGCGGCTTTGTTGGCGGAAAAATCATTCACCGGCCGGGGACTTGGGATTATACCTGCCGTCCTGTAACAAAAGCGCTGTATTCAACCGCAGAAAAAACACGGAAAAAAATCTGGGACTTAAAGAAGCGGCTGAAACGGCGGTGATATCAACTATACCATACTGAAATGCAGAGATATGATTATTCTTAAAAGAGTTCACTCAGACGGCGCGGCACAGGAACACTACATTAAGACTGAAAACTGTTTTCAATCTTCTTGTTTTCCATTTCATGTGGCGGTATACTATAGCTATGACCATAGAGCAAATTGTTGATATTCCTGCTGATTATCGAATTTCTCTTGAATTGCCCCATTCGATCCCGACAGGTGTAAAAGCGCGAATCGAAATAAACATCCCTGCTCCAATTAAAAAAGACCAAAGCGATTCTGGGCTCACACCAACTGGCACAATTGAAGATGTCAGGCAGCTTTTGCAAAAGGAAATGACCGAAAAAGGAACCTCGGCAGTAATAGCTGTAGCCGGCGACGGTTGGGAAGCCCACGTCAGGGAACGTTATGCCGAGTCTTGATACCAATTGTCTTTTGCGCTGGCTTTTGGATGATGTGCCGGAACAAACAGCATTGGTAACTACTCTCATCAATTCTGGAAAAAGCATTACAGTGGCTGATGCGGCGCTGATTGAAACTATTTTTGTCCTTGAGAAACTAAAGAAAATAAGCAGAGAAACTATTGAAAAGGCAGTGAAAGTGGTTATCGAAAAAGATTCGATTCTATGTAACCGTGAGCTGTTCATTGAAGTTCTCCCCATATATACCGGGCATCACAAGCTTTCATTTATTGATTGCTACCTTGAAGTTCTGGCAAGAAAGACAGGAACCGCACCTCTTTTGACATTTGACAAAAAATTGGCAAATCAACTTTCCGGGGCGCAAATTCTTTCTTAAACACATCCTTTTATTGAATGAGAGAAAAGTTGTTAAATATAATTCCTAGAGTTTCATAATAATTTTGTAGTAAGCATTATTCTATGGAACAGTTTTACTTAATTCTTTTTTATCAAGCACTATGGCTATACGTCCTTCCAGGAGGAGCCGGCGGTTGTTTTCGGTGGACAGAATCAGAAGGGCGTCTTCCCTGTCGATTACCGGGTCGGTGGGAACTGCTCCGAAAACTCCGCGTGCATAAATTCTAAGGGGGTTGTCTCCGACAAGTTTTACAAGTTCCTCGTCCATAGCGGACGGCACGGCACGGTAAATGCTTTCGCGGCTGATATACCTGACCAGTCCTTTGCTTCGGCCAATTTGCGGATCGATCATATTCCGTTCAAAAATCAGATTCATTTCGCTGTCCCAGATTTTCGGGAACAGACAGGGAAGCAGAAAAGCGGAAGATGATTTGCCGCGAACAGGAAGGTTTTCGTCGGCAATAATGATAATCCCGGTATAATCCCGTACATGGGCAGGTATCAGGGGAGGGCTGATCCTCTGCGGCCGGGAATGACGTATCAGGTCGGCGCCAAGACTTATAAGGTTTACCGAATATCGTGCAAAAATAGAAGAAAGATCCGGAGTAAGTGCAGGCGGCATGCTGTGAACTTTTTCCAAAAAAGTGGTATGGGAAAGTTCACCTCTGTTTATCAGGTCTGCTATGGTGGAGGAAGAATCGGCCTGAATCTCATTAATAAATGGCCGCATTAATTCAGGTAATTCGTCTTCCAGCAATGCTTCCGCCTGGGATCTTCCGGCAGGAAGCTTAATCCCCGCCTTCTGAAGGTTAAGGGTAATAATAGCGTTAAACTCCATCCGCTCCCATTGCAAAATACCGGAAATGTTTATTTCCTGGGCATAAAGGTTAAACGAAAGCAGACAAAGCATAAGTATAAATAAATGTAATTTCACTGCATACCTGGTGTTTTTAAGGTACTCCCTACCCGAAGGACATCGTTTAGTCCCATATTGTTGATCTGTGCCAATGTTTCCGGTCTGACATTGTAAGCCCGGGCTATTGACCAGATTGTTTCTCCCCGTTTTACCAAATGAGTTCCGGTAAATACAACTCCTGTTTCAGATGATTGCTGGGCTGATGTAATTACCGGTGATTCCTGCGTTGTTATAGGTGTTGCAGGTGTTGTTTGCTGCGGACTTTCCTGTTTGGGCGCTGCTGCGGTAACATTGGTATCTTTTAAAACAGGAATGATAAGCTGCTGACCGACTTTAAGGCTCCTTTCATGGAGTCCCGGGTTGTTACTGCGGATTTGACTTTCGGTAATTCCGTAACGGCGTGAAATTCCCGAAAGCGTATCTCCCGAACGTATTATATGGAAGTAGTACTTGATCAAAGTCAGTTCCGGATCTTCCAGTACCGATACAATTGCCGGGGCAAATTTCGCAGGGACTTTAATGTGATACGCTGTATCGGGGGGAGTGATCCCGTAAGTCAGTTCCCTGTTGGCTTTCTTTAAATCAAAACCGGTCAGTCCTGCATGTTCTGCAACAAGTGAAAGATCCACCGAACGGTCTACGGGAATCCTCGTCCACTGAGGATCCTCCGGCCATTCCGTCTCCATTCCGTAACGGCGCGGGTTGGATAATATCCAGGATACTGCAACGAGTTTGGGCACATAATTGATCGTTTCATTTTTAAAAGCCTTAAGTCTGCACAGTTCCCAGTAATCCGCTCCGGGGTGTTTTTTCATCGCGTTAAGTACCGTTCCGATACCCGCGTTATAGGCTGCCAGGGCAAGTTCCCAGCTTCCTACCATTTTGTATTCTTTTTCCAGTTTATCCAGAGCGCCAATAGTGGATTTCCAGAAGTCCCGCCGTTCGTCCATCCATTCGGTTATTTTCATATCGTGGGGACCAATGCTAATCCGCATAAATTGCCAAAGTCCCATGGCCCCGGAACGGCTTACTGCATCTGCCGAATATGCCGACTCAATTATGGGGAGGTAAATCAATTCATGGGGCAAACCCCGCCTTTCTATCTCGTTTCTGATAAAAGTTAAATACGGACCGCTTCGCTGTACTATAGAAGCAAGAAATTTTTTTCCGCCTTTTGTAGTGAATTGATCTATAAATTTTTGAGTCAGCGATTCGTCAATGCCGGTAATCGTTAATAGTACAGGGGCTTCTTTGTGTAGTGCCGAAGCAAAAGGATGGTTAAAACGCAGCTGACGCAAAGGCCGCGTAACAGGCTCATCAGGGATGATAGTTACATGCTCAAATTCATCCAGGAGATAATTTACCAGTTCTTCCGCAAAAATAAAGGAAGGAATAATGCACAAAAGAAATATAAGCAAAATTACTTTCATTCTTACCGGCGATTTTATCATGGGCAAATCCCATTGGCAAGGGATAGAGAGTCTTGGTATACTATTAATATATGCCTAAAATGTATCGTGTTGCCGCTCATATTGTTTTTATAGCCGGTCTTTTGCTCATGCTCCTTGGTATTACCTTTCTTTTGGGGACCATGACCGGTATTTCCCGGCTGTCTGTATTATGGTCCTTTCTTTTTGTTATTATCGGCGCTGTTTTTGCCGTTTTTGCCATTAAACTTAACAAAAGGGCGGTATATCTTTTTTTTGCTTCTTTTTTTATCCTTATTGGGAGTTTTTTGTTTCTTTCCGCCCTTCAGATTATTCCTTTTTCCCTGAAGGAAGGATGGCCATTTTTGTCTGTTTTTGCCGGGCTTGCCCTGGTTCCCGCAGGATGGCGTCATTATCACTACGTTAGTTATCGTTACTTGATACCTGCAGTAGCTTTTATTGGTTTGGGCTGTATTCTTTTGATCTTTTCCTTTAAAGTAGCGCCTTTTTCGTTCAATCGTTTTATCATTACCTGGTGGCCCCTGGTCTTGGTAGTAACAGGGATTATTTTGGTACTCCTTTCCCTAAGCTCCAAAGGAAAGGCCGGGAACGGGGATGATACTCCGTGATCAACCGGCTTATCCAGCCATTTTTCTGATTTGTATTCTTGTTGTATCCTGTTCTTCCGGTCCCAAGCCCGGCACTAATGTTTCCGGGGATGTTGTTTCTCACGGCGCTGTAACAGTACCTTCTATGGAAGAAATGCGTTACCAGATTGAGCTGGGATCTCCGGCTTCACTCCTTAGTGCGGCGGAATTAATGGAGAACTACGGGTTTGCATCTTCCGAAGAGGGCAGGGCGCTGGGCGCTGCCGCAGCGGCAATTGTCAGGTTGATCTATCCTGATTTGGACTTTCCCGGTGCAGACCCGACAGCAGGCTCTGTCTACGGCAGGATTATCCGCGAGGTACAGCAGGGTAATTTTGTAAACCCTTCCGGCTCTTCCAGGGATTTTCTGGAGCATGTTCTTCCCTTTCTTGCCTGTTATACCGAAGACGCTTTTGTTCAGATTAATACGGATAGATTACGAACCGCTCTGCCTTTTCTGGAACGTGCCGCCCGGCTGAACGCCGCCTCGGTACTGCCTCCTCTGTTCCGGGGATTTGTATTGGAAAAAACCGGCGACTATACCCAGGCGGCAACTGCCTACAGGAGGGTATTGGCGCTGGAGAGCGGGTGTTATCCGGCTGAACTTGGACTTGCCAGGATATTACAGGCTCAGGGCAAATATGACGAAGCCCTGACACTGTTGAACAATCTTTTGATACGGTACACGGGCAACCTGAGTATACGAAAACAACAGGCACGGCTTTATGTAACACAGCGGAACTGGCAGCAGGCCGGCACATTGATTAATTCGGTACTTGGACAAAGTGCACGGGACGGTGAATTTCTGCTGCTCCGTGCCGGCGTAATGCTGGAACAGGGCCTTTATCAGCAAGCCCAGCAGCCGCTGGATATCTATGCAGGCATAGACAGCACCAACCGGCAGTATATCTTTCTGCGTTCCCGGCTTATGGCGGAAGGGCTGCGTAACCGTACAGGGGCAATTAATCTGCTTCGTCCGCTGATCCGTTCCGATCCGAACGATGCTGAAATAGCCGTGTACCTTGCATCATTGCTTATGGAATCGAGCCGCAGGGAAGATGTTGATGAAGGCAGGGCGATTCTGAACCGTTTTCTGGGAACAACGAATGCTGCCCCCGAAGCGCTGTCGCTTGCTGCCGCAGACAGCATAACCCGGGAAAATTGGCACGAAGCCAAGGCTTATCTGGACAGACTTCCTGTTCATAGCAGGAACAACGATGATTTGTATAATGCATGGAAAACGGAGCGTACATTGGGCAACAATGCTGCCGCACTCTCCCATGCCCGTGAACTGTACAACCGGGATAACCCTTCGGATGAAGCGGTTATCGCCTATGTACTGTCGCTTATTGATACGGGAAGACAAACAGAAGCGGCGCGCATTATCGATCAACATAGTGCTTTGGCCCCCGGAGGCGTGCGAAAAAGCCGGTACTATTACCTGCGTTCCCGTACCCGCAACGACGAGGATGTAATATTGAATGATCTGCGTTCGGCTCTTTTTGAGGATCCGCGAAATCTGGATGCATTAATAGCAATGTTTGAAATATACCACCGTAAGAGGGATGAACGACGCGCAGTCTATTACCTGCGGCAAGCCCTTGCCATTGCGCCGGATAATCCGCAGATTAAACGCTACGAACAGGAATACCGGCCGCTGCTGGGGAATTAACGCTATAGTTAATCATTTAACCTCCAGGGGCGGTCGTTTCGTCCTAAAGCTTCTTGTTAAATATCTTTGGTCATCGTCTCAGGAAATCGGTAGCAGTATTTTCGTGTATGGGATTGCCAATGGCTACGCCGGCATGTATGGTCCGGGTACCATCGGCAAAGGAAGTTCTCAGGCCTCTGTCCGCCCAGTTCGGACTTTTTAATTCTGCAACCTGCCGGGTTCTTGACAAGTATCTTTCCTTATTGGAAGATTATATTCACTATGAAAGCCGCGCTTAAAACACAAAAAAACAGGCAGGTTTATCTTGGTTTTTGTAAACGCGCTTTTACTGTTCTATTTATAATTCTTTCTGCTGTTTTAACCCACGCTCAAACTACCGAAAAGACAGACTTCTTTTTTGCTCCTTTGGCGGAAATTGTTGGGTACAGCCGGAAAGGCCCTTCTCTTGGAGGTGGTTTTGCTCTGGGCGCAGGCAACGGAGTTGCTATTGGAGCGCGCTTCCTCTATGCCATTGATACCGAAACCATTCACACAATGGAAATAACCGCTTTTATGCGTTTTTACCTCCTGGGCGCCAATGTCTGTACCGGCCCTTTTATTCAGCTTAATGCCGGAGCGAGTATCTATAACCACGAACAAGGCGTATATACTCCTGCCGAAGTAGGCTCCCTTTCCGCAGGTATTGCTGCAGGTTGGCGTTTTCTGCTGGGCGAACGCTGGTATATAGAACCTTCTATCCGTGCGGGGTACCCTTACATTGCCGGGGTAGGGGTATCATTCGCCTTCCGGTTTTAACGCCACATTGACGAGCCCGAAACATTGATGGCGTTAACGGACCAAATGCATTATGGCGTATACCCGACAATGGAAGCGCTATGGACAAATGATGAAAGGCTGCACGATTAAACACTGACTGGATGAAAACAATACCAGCTTTACGGCTAACGATAAATGCCATATACTGGAACCAGGAGCAAAACAATGGAAAAATATGTCTGTAATCTTTGCGGCTATGTGTATGATCCTGAAATCGGAGACCCTGACGGGGGAATTAAACCGGGCACTGCTTTCAGCGATATTCCCGATAACTGGGTATGTCCGCTCTGCGGCGCTTCCAAAGCGGATTTTTCAGCGGTTGCATAATGCTTTCTCGCACAGATTTTATTTTTACCATCGGCTACGACGGCCCTGTGGCGGTGGTAGACGGCCAGGCAAAAAAACGATACGGCTCGCTTTCTACTTCCCAATTGGCCGAAAAGAGCTTATTCAGGGCAGCCTATTCATCCGCTGTTTTTTCAAAAGACAAAGATGAGATGACTTTGGTAATCGATACGTACAACAGGAAAGCGGGAACTTTGTATAAACCAGAGGATTCACTGGAACGCCTGTTTGGCGTGTTTCCTGTTGAAGTAAAACGGGCCATTGTTTTGTAAGCACCGGTATACGTCCCTTAGGGACGTTTGGCGGCGAGGCAAAAAATGATAAAAAACGTCAATTGATAATTTATTCTCTGCGGTATGCTTTTGGTATCTTAACATACCGGAGGGCATCCGTGTCGATCCAGTTTGCAGAGTAAACCATAAATCTAAGGTAGCTGTTCCAAAAACTGAAGTTTTGGAACAGTCTCGGATAGTTGTTTTTCGGTGCCGTCTGTGGCGCCGGTTATTTAGGAGGTTGTTGTGAAAGCCGGAAGACTAATTATTATTACTGTTGTAATTGTTTGTATTGGTGTTTTGATTGGCACCGCTGGTGTAATTAAAAAAAGCACTCAGACGGAATCACATTTTCGCGATTCGGCTTCCGGGGCAGCGCTTCCCATTACCGAAAAGGCAGGAGGTTCCAAGGTATATTACACCGCTGACATAAGTGCCGGAGGAATACTTGCTGCTTACAAGGCATTGGGAGTTAATGTGTCCGGCAATGTTGCCATAAAGCTCCACATGGGTGAACCGGGCAACAAGAATTACCTAAGGCCGGAATTGCTTCAGGATCTGACGGCTGCCGTAAAGGGCAGTTTTGTGGACAGCAATACCGCTTACGGCGGCAGACGAGGCGATACTGCAAGCCATCTTCAGGCGGCAAAAGATCACGGCTTTACTTATGCACCGGTGGACATTCTTGATGCGAAAGGAACGGTAAAGCTTCCCATAAATAACGGAAAGCATCTTACAGAAGCGTTGTTAGGTTCAAACATTATGAACTACGATTGGATTATTTCGGTGGCTCACTTTAAAGGGCATTCCATGGCAGGTTTCGGAGGGACTTTTAAAAACCTGGCTATCGGCATTGCCACGCCGGAAGGAAAGCGGGCGATTCATAGCGATCCCGGCGGCGCCATGTTTTCTACTACCGGCGAAGCTTTTTTTGAAAAAGTTATCGAATACAACATGGCACTTATGAACGCAAAACCCGGCAAGATGCTCTACATCAACATACTGAATAATATGTCGGTAGACTGTGATTGCAGCGCTCGTGCAGGCGCACCAGTTATGCCTGACATTGGCGTTTTGGCGAGTACCGATCCGGTTGCTCTGGAAAAAGCCTCGCTGGATTTAATCTACGCCAGGCCTGAAGATGAACGGCGAGAGCTTGTTCAGCGCATAGAATCACGGGGCGGAACCCATCAGGTAATCTACGCCGAAAGAATGGGTCTGGGCAAACAGACCTACGAACTGATTAGATTGTAGAGCTTGTTTTGGAAATTCTCACCAGAGAGTTTATTTACTTTTGGTATTTTTTTTCCATACAGTTCTCGCAGATAGTATTGTACTGGGTGTTTGGAATGTTCATTGGTTCCTTCATCTCGGTTTTCGGCAAGGAAAAAATTCACGCTCTGTTTGCCGCCATGCAAGGCAAGGATATGGGATTGCTGGGAATTATACCGGCGTCTCTTCTTGGCATTGCATCGCCCCTTTGTATGTACGGGACTATTCCCATCTGTGCATCCTTTGCCGAAAAAGGAATGGAAGAAGACTGGCTTGCCGCTTTTATGATGAGTTCCATCCTGCTTAATCCCCAGCTTTTGCTTTACAGCGCCGCTTTGGGAAAAGCCGCCCTTGTTATCCGTTTTATCAGTTGTTTTCTTTGCGGTATAACTGCGGGGCTTTTGGTACGCTTCTTTTTTAAAAAACGCACGTATTTCAATTTTACCGGCTTTGGCGAGGCAAAAAACCGCGACCTTGACAGCAATGTGCTGCTGCGTTTTTTAAAAAACCTTTTGCGGAATGTTAGGGCTACAGGGCCTGCCTTTCTTTTTG
>WRIB01000070.1 GCA_009782955.1 Treponema sp.
AGAAGGGGTGCCGGCAAGAATAACTTCGTCTATATCCCCTATATCAAGACCCAGTTCCAGAGAAGAAGTGGCTACAACACACGATACGATTCCCTGAACAAGACTCTGTTCTACGTCTCTGCGTATTTCCTTGGACAGCGACCCATGATGACACAAAGCCAGCCGGGTTCCTGCTGTTTCATTAAGCAAGTAGGTTATCCGTTCTGCCCTGCGCCGTGAATCGGTAAAAACAAGAATAGAACCGCGCTTTTCGCTCTGTTGTTCTGACAGAATACGGATATGTTCAAGAATATACTTAACAAGAACAGCGTACCGCGGACCGTAACGAAATCGCCCTTCTACAGAAACCTCATCCGATTCAGGGGGGAACTCTACGGTAAAGCTGATCTTTTTTTCTGCCGGCGGGGCAACTATAAGAAGGCGCTGTTTATTGCCGTTTTTATCAGTGCTGCCTGCAAATTCCGCTGCCAGCTCAGGAGGATTTACCGTAGCAGACAAGGCGACACGCTGAAAAAGCCGTGAGGATTCACTGTTGTTATTGTGCTTTTCTATAATTCGTTTAAGCCTGTCGATTTGACAGGAAAGAAACGCGCCGCGTTTTGTTCCCATGATCGCATGTATTTCATCGACAACAAGATATTTAATATGCGATAGAATTTCTCTGCCCTTGGGATTAAGCAGCAGAATAGCCAGGCTTTCAGGCGTAACTGCAAGAATGGATGGAGGGTGAATAAGAAAACGCCGCCGCTCGGATTGAGGCGTGTCGCCGGAACGGGTTTCTACCCGGATACGAAAAACAGGATTATCCGGAGGGGAACCTCGACCCTGGCGGGTCTCGGCGGAGTATACCGCTTCTGCCCGCTGCTTTAACATTTCGATTGGTTCAATCAGGTTTCTTCGTATATCTTCGTTAAGGGCTTTTAATGGCGATACATATAAAACACAAAGTTTGCCGGTATCCCAACTGCCGTCAATAAACCGGGAAAGTCCAAAAAGAAATGCCGTCAGGGTCTTGCCGCTTCCGGTAGGGGCAATGGCCAGAATGTCCTTTCCTTTTACAATAAGCGGCCATGCTTCTTCCTGCACAGCTGTAGGTTTATTGTAGGTTTCTGTAAACCAGGAGTTGACAAGAGGGTGGAAAGGCAGGGGCATAATTTAGTATATCATAGAGCTATGTATTGGAACACATTTACTTTTCATATAAAATGATACTATTGAGGTGTATCCTCTTTATTATATTTATAAAGGAGTTTTGTATGATGAAAATTGACAAGGCAGTGGTTAAGGCATTTGAAAAAAAGTCTCTCAAGGAAATCGCCAATGCCCCGGTTTGGGCTCTTCAAGGCGTAAGCGAAGGCGATGCCGAAAAACTGAAAGCGGCTTTTAATGTAAAGACCGTCAAGGACCTTGCCAAACTCAAGTATGTCCGCTGGGCTCAGGCAATCGTCACACTGTCAGAATTAGAATGAGGCATATCTCAAGAGAGACACCATTATAATCTTTATCAGTTTATAATGGTGTGACAGTCGCCGAATTTTCTTAATGTATCTCAAAAGCCGTTGTTTTTAGGGCGGTGTATACGGTTTATATGCTCAACAGGGCTACTTGGCAGATTATGCAATACTTACAAATACCCTGAGGCTTGCATCGAGGAGCCTCATTGACATTTTGTAAATATAGTATTTAATAATTATTCTGGAGGAATTTGTGTATAAAAAATTAATGCTTTTATGGTTTTTAATTTTTTTATGTTCCTATTCTTTTTCTGAAATAATTGGTGGTATTCCTATCGGAATACCTGTTGTTTCTTCTGATTTTGATATTGAAATGATTGTATCAGATAATCTTATAGAAAAAGAAATTATTATTGATGGAAAAAAATACACCACATATATTTCAAAAGACAATTCTTATGAAATTCGAATATTAAAATATAAATTAGTAGATAATGAATTGGATTTTGAAGAATTAGAAGGTGTATTTATAATGAGTATATTTCCAATAATATTCAATTTAATTGAAATTGAATATTCATTAGGAAGAACAATTATTTATAATCCTGATGATGTTAAAAATGAAAACAATGGAGATTATGGGTTTGCCGCTTTTATAAAATATGATGGAAAGATGGAAACAGGTTTTTATGCTGGTTATGAATACGTGATAATGAATATATTTATTAAATATAATCATGGTATTATACTAAAGACAATAATGATGAATGATCTAGAAATATTAGAAACTGAAAACTTTAAGAATGATTTTTTAATTTTTAAATATAAAGATCAGTAATTATAAGAGTCTATTCTATAACATAAAAAATCAATGTTAATTGACTAAGATTTCAAGGTAATAAAAGAACAATTTTAGGCAAAAGCTTGGCGGTATCCGTGTTCTGGGAATTCATGCGTTTGGTATACCATTAAATATCCTGCATATTGACAAAACCCTCTATTAGTGTTATAATAAAACCTTTGAATAACAGCGCGTATGGGCTGTTATAATATGCTCGTGGGCTCGTGTCCGCAGAATGCATATCCTGCGGATATGCCGCCTACAGATATTAACAAGAGGAGGAGAGAGTATGGCAGCGATTGTTGATAAGGCGGCAGAGGCAGCGAAAAAAGCGGCAGAGGCAGCGAAAAAGGCAGCTGAGGCGGCGAAAAAAGATCCCTTTGGAGCGGCAGCCACCGGGGTAAAAACCGTGGTCGGAGGGGTTACAGGCGTAGTACAAAAAGGGATAGGCGCTGCGGCAAACTTAAAGTGGGTCAAAGGCACCAAAGCGGCAACATCTGTAGATTTGTCAAACGCATTGGTTGGTATGCTTGGAGCACACACGGATATTGCCATTGATTCTGCCGCCAAACTGGCGGAGGGGATTTACAAAGGAAAACCGGTGAATGATCTTAGCAAACTGGCATGGGAAGCTGCAAAAAAATCAGGAAAAAGCAGTGCGGACGATGTCGTTGACAAAGTGATGGCGGTTTTTAAATCGTATGATCCCGATTTCACCAAACAAGACCTTAGTGAATTACCTGGTGCAATAAAACAAGGTGCAAGAGATCTTTTTAAGAAATAGCCAGGCGTGTACGAAGCGCTATAGTAAGGATACGCAACGGCATCAGTACAGTTGCGTATCCTCAAGGATTTTCCTATAAATAAGGAGACTAAGATGAAAAAACTCGGAAAAATATTTTTTACAATATTAATTTTTGGATTGTTTATTGTATTTCCTGCAGCGGCCCAAAAGACAAAAAGTGATTTTCAGAAAATGTATATGGATTTTCTGAAAAAGAAAGGTTATAACACTACAATTCTTGAAGATGGGGATATTCGCTTTGTTATTGAAGGATCGGGCTTTTTTATTGTTGTTAATGAAAAAGAACCACAAAATTTTCAGATTTATACATTTATGAGTTTGGAGAATCGTTCAAAACAAATAACCTTGGCAGCTGCAAATAACACAAATGGTAAAAGTTATGGTACTAAAGTCTGGATTTCAGATGATGGAACCCATGCTGTTTTTATAATTGAAAATATTCTACTGAAACCAAAAGATTTCCAACAGATATTTGATAAAGCTTTGGCTTCTATTGTTGAATCGATATATTATTTTCTGGCTGAAATTAAGTGATATTGCCGGATTAATTTGGAATTATATTAGAAGTTAATTTGAATGTCTAGTTAATACCCCATTGCTTGCAGCAGCTAAAAGGAATCATACTATGAAAATATTTCTTACATTATTTGCCATTGTCAGCGCCATTCACATTGCCGCCATTGTTTTTCAAAAAGAATGGGCAAGGCGTGTAAGCAAAGTCCTGATCATTCCGTTCCTGCTTGCCGCTTTTATAGCCGGAGGCGGCTTCGTGTCCGGAGGGTTATTTACAATACTCGCATTGATATTTGGCTGGATTGGCGACATACTGCTTATCAAAAAAAAGAAAAAGAATGTTTTTAAACTGGGGATACTTTCATTTTTATTGGGCCACCTGTGCTATATTGCTGCCTTTTTGGAGATACTGGGCTTTTTCTCCGTAAGCGGAGGAATGGTTAATGCGCCAACAATATTTTTATTTACACCTGTGCTCATTATTGGGGGTATATTTGTATTCGGCCTGATTAAACCTTTCAGGGAAATGAGGATAGTCATAATTATCTATATGCTTATTATAATGTCCCTGTGTCTTTGGGGTTTTGAAGTGTTTTTCTTCAATCCGAATGTTGCCGGCGCACTTGTCTTCCTTGGTTGCCTATTATTCATAATATCCGACACACTGCTGGCATACTACGCATTCAGGAAATTAAAACTGTTCCCGGCGGTAATGGTAATGCTGACATACATTATGGCACAGACAGAGATTGTCCTGGGCATTTTGTGGATATAGCGTATTATTGTGGGCCTTCCAAGACTTGAACTTGGGACCTACGGATTATGAGTCCGCAGCTCTAACCAACTGAGCTAAAGGCCCGAATTACTGTAACCATTTTAATATAAATGATATATTATATTCAAGTCCGATAATATAATGAGGTGTTTTATGGACAAAAAAGCCATCAGACTGCTTGTTTTTGCGTTTTTTCTTGCTGTAGGTGTATCCGGCGTCCTGAGTGCCGAAACTTTTGAGTATAAATTCGCAACAGGTAATAAATACCGCATAATATCCGTAGTAAACGAAGATGTTTACATTGATCGTGTTTTTTACAGCAGAGTCAGGATTCTTAACAGGGTAACTGTAGAAATAACCGACGGCGAAGGTGCAATTGCCCAGCATAACGCCGTTTTTTCAACTTCTGAACAATCCGTAGAAGGGGACAATACTTTTCAATTGAGCAGAGAGTATACTTCCACCTTTGGCAGGGACAGGCTTGGTCACATTACCATTGGGTCTGAATACTATATGCCGGTGGTCCGTAATGTCCCGGTGTTTCCTGACAGGGATATAAAAGAAGGAGAAAGCTGGACTGCTGCAGGATACGAAATGCATGATTTTAGGGATTCGTTTGGCATAGTGGAGCCGTACCGTATACCCTTCGATGCCCACTATGTTTTTCTGGGTTATAGAGAATGGAAGGGCCAGAGTTATCCGGTTTTTTCCGTATCTTACAGAATTTTTTACGAACCGCCGCCGGTAACCGGAAGAATCTGGCCGCGGCGTATCCTGGGGGCATCCGATCAACTGATATACTGGGATTTGGAAACAGGACAAGCGGTGGCTTATGACGAAAGTTTCAGGATGATTTTTGAACTTTCAGACGGCAGAACTGTTGAATACAGAGGCAGGGCGGAAGCCGAAATAATCGAAGCTGAAATAATGAAAAAAGAAGATATTGCACAGGATATTGCCGATGAACTCGAGCGGCTTGGAATTACTGATGCATCGGTGCGTATTGATGAAGAAGGAATTACGATTAATCTGGAAAACATTCAGTTTTTGCCCAATTCAGCGATTCTTCAGGAAGGCGAAAAAGCCAAGTTAGATAAAATCGGGGAAATCCTAAAGAAGTTTTCCGACCGGGACATACTTGTCAGCGGTCATACCGCCATGGCAGGCACTGCAGCGGCACGGTTGCAAACGTCCAAAGACAGAGCCGGTGCTGTGGCAAATTATCTTGTCTCCAAAGGGGTACGGAATTCTTCCCAGGTGGTTGTACGCGGTTACGGAGCAGAACGGCCGCTTGCGGATAATAATACTCCGGAAGGAATGGCAAAGAACCGGCGGGTAGAGATAACCTTACTGGAGAATTAATGTCCGGTAAAAAGAGGCTGTTCCGAAACTAACAGAGTTTTGGAACAAGCTCAACGGAATAATCAATTTGGAAAAGCGGCTTTATTTATGTGCAGACCTCGGTACCAGTTCGCTTAAAGCTGCATTAATAGACAGTGTCGGCAGTCTTCATGGTTTTGCGCGCGTATATTATGCATGCCAGGAATCGGCAGCTTCATGGTTTGATGCATTTTTAAGCGCTGTAGATAAACTGGGAACATCTTCTACTGCGCTTGTGCCGGTATCGGCAATTGTCATTTCCGGAAACGGACCTACGCTTGTGCCGGTTACCGGGGACAACCCGGTAACATCTGAATCATTACGGCCAATGTATTGGCACGATCCTGTTCCTGCAACAAAAGACGAATCCCCATTAAGCGAAGAAATCTCCTCGCTTTTTCTATTTAAAGTAAAGGCATATATACAAGGTAATGAAAAAAATCTGTCTGGCATACAATATCTTTTTTCACCCCAGGAATGGCTTTCCTGGAAACTGGGCGCACGTCCTGTTACTGTAATACCTCATCAAGGGTATGTTCCTTATTATTGGGATGATGAGCAATGTAAAAAGTTGTCGATAAATCAGGAATGGTTTCCTCCTTTTGTAAAAATGGGAGATACTATCGGAGAATTACGCTCAAATATGATGTGCGGGCATACTTCTTTGCTGAAACCGGGAACTCCTATTGTTGCAGGGGCGGCGGATTTTATTATGGCGCTTATAGGAACCGGAACCCTTAAACCCGGAATGGCCTGCGACAGAACAGGCAGTTCCGAAGGGATCAACCTTTGCGTAGAATCTGTTCCCGGTCTTTTACAGGAAACAGTACGGGTGCTTCCCCATGCTGTTCCGGAGCTCTGGAATCTGGGTGCAATAATTCCCAGGTCGGGCAGTTTGTTTGAAGAATACCGTTCTGACGGCAATCAGGAAGAAAAAACCCATAGTGAACTGGTACAGGAAATACTTGCCAATCAATCACATTCGGGAAGAATTGTACTGGAAACTATGGCGCATAATTTTATTAACGCTTTATCCGCTATAGAAAAAATTGTTTTTCCAATTAAAGAGCTAACACTTTCCGGCGGACAGTGCGCCGATTATTTGTGGAACCAATATAAAGCACATATCAGCGGACGGATACTTAAAGTTCCGGAAATAATTCATGCTGAACTGGCCGGGAATGCGGTCTTGTGTGAAGCGGCATTTTCGGGCGAAAGTATACAGGAAACAGCCGAAAAGATGATCCGGATTAAAAAGGTTTTTTCGCCTGTGTAAGAAAGCCGCAAAGGGAGGAAGAGGTATTGTCACAAGGCAGCAGCGATTCGCTCTCTGACCATTTCGCCGATGATTTCGGCTGGTGTTTTGTGGTCGGCTTCTGCTTTAGTCATCAGGTAATTAATGGAAAGTGTGTCCATTCCCATTAGCCGGGCTTCCTTACGGCTTAAAAAGCCTGTCCCGTTAGGCCCAAATTCGGGATCGGTGCGTGTTAAGAGATCGTCTAATTCCCATGCTTCCTGTTCGGTCATTTTCATTACGCTTTCTCCTTAATTCCCAGGCGTGCTAAAAAGGTTTTTCTTGCTTTCATGGCATGAAATATTTCTATTCTTTCGTCATCAATTTCATTATACAGTATTTCCAGCGGGTTTCCTGCCCGGTCAAACCCGATTAATGCATTTTTTTGCAGATAACGCACAAGCGGCACATCTAGATCCTTACATAACCTTATCTCCAGTTTAAGAACTTCAAATTCGTCCAAAAACTGTTCAAGGTATACCTCCCGGGAATTTCCCCCTTGTAACCCCCTTTTAATAGTTAAAGGGTTAAAGTGTTAAAAAGCCCGGAGACTGTGGGCGCGCTAGCGCCCATACAATCCATTCCTATCAGTCCCAGAGCCTAGAAGGCTCTGACTGCACGAACATTGAAACCGTAGTTCTTGATGCTGTTGTTCTGATAGCCACTGGCGAAATTCTGATACCATGCGTAGTCGTCGCCGTTACCGTACTGCGACGAAGACCAGAACCAGTCTGTTGTCGGTATACCTGCATTTCCTTTTGCTTTATACAGTTCGTTCAGTTCATCCTTACTGGGGAGAAACCAATCATCTTTCCCGCCGCCTGTGTATTCACCGCACGCTCGTGCGGCATAAATGTATGTGTCACCGGAATATGCCGCGGATTCTGCCGCAATTATAATTGCCGTATTATTTTTGCCCGAACCGATTGTTGTCAATGTTCCGTCTGTAGCCGGATAAGGGATACCTGTCGCGGTTGACCATTTCATGGTTGCTTCGCTTCCGGTTCCGCCTGTTAAGTTTCCAGGCGATACTTCAAGGTAGTGGCAGGTTCCTGCTATTCCCGTCATGGTAAAGCCGCCTGGGCTTACATAAAAGATTATGCCGCCGCCAGGGCCTGTGTCTCCGATGTCGTATTCAAAGTTGAAATCAGGAAAGAAGGGCTTTAGGATATCTTCCATCCAGTGGTTCCTGCACCCGCCGCATACGAGGAGTACCGCAAGGGAAACTATCACCGCTTTGTACCTGAATTGCGTATGCGTTGCGGATATGCTTTGTTTTTTCATAATGCCTTATACTACTATATACCTATGAGGTTGTAAAATCCCCTATTGGGTGGGAATGGCGTATTTTTCCCTTCTTTTTGACCCTCTTTTGGGGGTAAATTCCATGTGGCAGGATGCCACGTGCGTAGTCGGAAGCGGGGCAAAAAGAATTTTTTCTTCCTTTCCTCTATATTTATAAATATATTCTTAATCTGTCTGCACAAATGTTGCCATGTAAATCGGCATACTTACGCAAGGCTTTTTAAACCATACACTTCCGGCGCCGGTTTCGGCGGATAGATATAACCGCCAATGGGTAGCATGGAATTGTAGACTTTATCAACCTCAAAAGTTGAACTTTTAAGTACTCCGCCTTTATCGGTATTAAACCAGCGGCCCTGGAGGAGCAGGCTTTCCAGGCTCATGTTTGCAAGGAACACTGCTGTCTTTGCTTCTTGCGGAATCTGCTGCATAAACTCGGTGTATGGTGCGGAAGAAAAAACAAGTGCATTGGCGCCGGCAGGACGTCCCTGCATTACGGGAAAGAGCCGGGGGAATCCGTCGGTATCTACAAAAGCAGCAAACTTCAGGCAGGCAACGCCGGAGGCAAGATCCACCCCATAAGGCGGCATCTTTTCTTCAGCGTTTTTTGCATTGCTGTGCGAAAGGGCTTTCTTGGCCAAAGACCCCGACTTTATGGAACCCAGAACTATTTTCATAATAGGCAGCTTTTCCTCAATGCTAACATCGACAAGTTCTTCGTAATGTACCATGCCAATGCCGCAGTAAGAATTGTACCGGAACAGGGGCTTGTTGTTAAAAAAATCAAAGTCTTCTCCCGTAACGGCGGTACTCGTGCGCAGGGCCTTACCAGTCCACCAGCGTTGATCCGGCGAAACTACCAGAAACCCTGTCTTTTGATTATCCTTGATATAGTCTTTGGATGCTCCTCCGCAAAACTGCCCCCACATCATGGTCTTGTTGTCCTTAACACTGATCGAACTGATCAAAGAGATGTGCGGATACCCGTCCGGTGCAACCGTACAGAGCAGGCCGATTTTGCTGTCGCTTTCAAATACCTTTTTGCAGTTCCCGTCAAATTCTTTTTTGAACGTTATCATTATTCACTCCTTTACCGCTCCGGTATACATTGCACACGGAACATAACGCTGTGCAATTTCCGTTAACTTTTCGATATGGGCTTTTTCGGTAAGCCCGTCGCCGCTGTGGTCCCATTCCCGATCCAGCCGCCGGTACTTGTCAAGACAAAGATTGTTAAAGGCGCACAGTTCCCACCGTTCAGGCAGCCCTGCATTGGCAATAAAACTTCCGATTGCAGCGATGTTTTCTTCGCTGTCGGTAGCGCCTTTAATAATCGGAGTCCGCACCCAGACTCTTGTGTTACTGTCTATCAGCTGCCGGTAATTTTCCGTAATAAGCCGGTTGTCGCCCTTAACAATTTGCTTATGGGCTTCGTTGTCAAAAATCTTTAGGTCGTATAACACAATATCGATGTATGGCAGCATTGCTTCCAGCAGGCGGAAGTCGTAACAACCGGCGGTGTCAACGGCAACGTTTACTCCCTCTGCCTTGATCAGACGGGACAGTTCCAGCGCCGCTTCGTGCTGAATCAATACCTCGCCTCCCGAAAGGGTAATGCCGCCGTCTGCGCCAAAGTAGGCACGATCCTTTACCAGTTCGGCGGCAAGTTTTTCGACACCTATTGCATTGCCTTTAAGTTCAATGGCAGCCTGAGGGCATGCATCGGCACAGCTTCCGCAAGCCACACAGAGAGGCCGGTTAAAGTTAATGCCGTTGTCGTTCCGGCTAATGCCTTTTTGCGGACATGCATCCCGGCAGATATTACAGCCCATGCATTTTTGGGAAAACCAGTTAAGGTCGCTCTTGCGGTCAATGCTTTCCGGGTTATGGCACCAGGGACATGCAAGATTACAGCCTTTAAAAAAAACCGTCGTCCGCAGTCCCGGCCCGTCTTCCGTGGACATCCGCTGAATGTCAAGAATAATTGCTTCCTTAACCTTCGTATCAGAAACGGCCATGAGATTCCCGTTCAATAATCTCGTTCTGCAATTCCCTTCCAATGCTGGTAAAGTATGCATTGTATCCTGTTACGCGAACCAACAGGTGCCGGTAGTCTTCGGGGTGTTTCTGTGCGTCCCGGAGGGTTTCCGGATCAAGCATGTTGATCTGCAAAGCGGTTCCGCCGTTTTCTATATATCCCCGCAGGAATGATTTAAACTTGGTACGGTGTTCATCGTTTCGCAAAAGCGAAGGGTTCATGGTAATGGTATGACTCGCACCGTTGGGCAGATAATTTATGTATGCGCCGTTTGGATCTTTACCGCCCAGAGCGTTACCCACGGAGTTGCTGTTGGCTGTCGGCCCGTTGATATCCGCACCGTTGGAGGGGCAAATTGCATTGGAAAGAAACTGGCCGCGCTTCCGTCCGTCGGGGCTGGCGCAGAGTATGTACCCGTCGCTGACCCAGTAGTTCCAGGAAAGCATGCCGCCCCGGCAGGTATGTCCGTTGGGAGTGCGGTACTTCGTTATTTCCGTAGACCAGAATTCCATAAAGCGCCGTGCCAGTTCATCGGCTTCGCTATCGTCCCTGCCGTACTTTGGCGCCTTGTTCTTTGCCTTGGCTTGCAGTATTTCGTGGCCTTCCCAGTTGGCAGCCAGTGCCCGGATCATTTCGTCCATGGTACAGGTTTTGGTATCGTAGACCAGATACTTAATAGCCAAAAGACTGTCGATAGTAGTTGCAAAGGTAACGCCCTCAATGGTAAGAAAGCGGATCTCCGCTCCGCCCTGGGTAACGTCTTTGCCGCTTTCAGCGCAGCCCTTTACAAGACAAGACAGATAAGGGGTAGGAAGGAACTCCGCTCGTATCGTATCACCTTCAATGTAAAGATCAAAAGTCTTCTTGATGATAAAACGAACCTGCTCTAGGAATGCCGCATAGAATTGATCAAAGCTTTTAAAGCTCTGCGGATCTCCTGTCTTTGGCCCCATTTGAATATTCTTGTAGGGTTTCCCCCAAAGCTGATCCTTGTAAACAGCAATGTCCTTGCCGTTGCCAAGTGTCAGTTCTACCGCTTTAAGAAAGTTAAGATTTATGTCCACCGTGGAAGAACGGTCATTGCCAACCATAGTGTTTTCAAGACACCCTACCGCAGCATAATCAAACACATTGTCTTCGTTGATAAGCTTTTCCAGACCGGCGGACTTTGCTTCAAGAAGAAGACCTGCCATAGATCGTTCGTCAAAGTTAAGAAGGAAGGGAGCGCCTTGACTCGAGGCAATCATGTCGGCAACTTTATCCATAAGCTTATCCGGACTGTTCCGGTGCAGCCGCACATTGGGCTTTGGTTCCAGAATCGGGGACATCTCGTCTATCACTTCAAGCAGGGCATAGCTTAGATCGTTGGTCATGTCAGCGCCCCCTTGCCCCATGCCGGAAAGCATCAACAGCTGGCCGAAACCGGCGGTAATGCCCTGGTTCATTCCCACCTTGATCATGGCATCGTAGACGGTGTTGCAGTGAACCCAGAAACACTTGAGTATGTCTTTAAGGAATTCCCTATCTTCGCCAACTTCAATGGATTTTTGATAGTAGGGATAGAGGTACTGATCCACCCTGCCAAAAGAAACGCCGGGGCCCGGGTAATTTTCGTCAGTCATAACAAGCATGTGGGTAATCCAAAGTGTCTGCACCGCCTGCCAGAAATCTTCTGCCGGTTCCCAGGGAACACGCCGCATATTTGCTGCCATGCGGTTCAGTTCCGCTTTGCGTGCTGGATCGCTTTCCTTCCCGGCAAAGTGTTCGCAAACGTCGGCGTACTTCGCCGCAAGGTCGCGGGGCATGGTTGCCGCTTCCATCATTGCCCTAAGCTGGCCGCCCTTTGCGCCGTTTTTTTCAGTCTCTGAAAGCACTTCGTATTTGGTCTTTATATCTTCGTATATATGCTTAAAACCGTATTTAATGGGAATCTCGTAACCGGGAATAAGATGGCCGCTTGTAGGGCCGCAGTTGCCGAAACCACGGTCGTGGTACTCGACACTCCGCTGGGTCAGACCTTTTTTGCCTGCAACCACGGTGTCTTTGCGTTTGCTTTCTTCTTCCGTATGGCAGTGACTTGCCATCATGTTAAACACCGCACCGCAAAGCAGATCACCGGGCAGTATTTCCTGCGGAACAAAGTCCGTAATGGCTTTTTTTATAAACCACGCCCGCCGTTCGGCAATGGTCTTTTTGTAAAAATCCGGCGGCGTGGGAATCACCGTTGCCCCCTGCCGGCAGCTTTGGTTGAATGTTTTAAAAAAAGAATAGGTTTCGGGGACTACAAAGTAGGCAATCTCGTTGTAATTGCGATCCCACCGGGTTCCAGTGGTAAAAGGCCTGAATTGATTGTTCCATTCCCGGTTCAAACCCTGAAAATAAAAATCCCTTAGCCACTTGATCCGCGGCGACAGATTGGACGGTTCCTTGATCTTTCCCATGGTAATCTCCTGATAGTGAATGCTTACTATAATATACACTAAAATCCGG
>WRIB01000071.1 GCA_009782955.1 Treponema sp.
CGTCTCCGTCCTGCTCGTCCCCGCCACCGAATACTTCAGCGCCCGCTGCCCGTCAGACCCGTACCGGTACTCCGCCTGGTAGTTCTTGTTCACGCTCCGCCGCAGCAGGTTCCGCTCGTTCCACTGGTACTCCCGCCGCTCTATCGTTGTACTCCCCTGGCTCCCGGTCCGCTCCGTATACGCAAACCCGTAATCTGTCGAGTACACTCCGTCTTCTTCATACACCTGCGCCGTCCCCGTATTCACCGTTACCGGACTCCCGTAGTTCTCCGTCACCAGGTTCCCGTTCCCGTCGTAGTTATAATACCAGTTCCCGATACGGCTCGCTTTGTGTGTACCTGCGTAATAGTCGTAGTCATACTGGTAGGTAAGATCGTCCGCCGGATCCCGTGACCGGCTCGTTTTTTTGGTCATGTTCCCGATGCTGTTAAACGAAAACGTCTGCGTGTACTCGTTCAGGTACAGCTGCGGCAGCCCGCTGTATGTCCCCAAAGAACCGCGGCTCTGCCCGGTTACTCCGGTCAGCTGGTACAGGTCGTCGTATTCGTAGTCCTGACGTGTCTGGTAATCGTATGCGTTGTTATTATATCCCTGCACGTTTCCCACGGCATCCAGTGTATACTCAATATCCTGGTACGCCAATCCCTGCGGGCCCGTTGTCGTTATCCCGCTTAGCCATCTGCGCGCCGGTAACATTGACAGTACCGTCTATTTGTATAATCATAAGCATTATGAGGGTATATCTGGACAATTGCGCCTATAATTGTCCATTTGATGATCAGCGGGATATTGTTATTCATATAGAAACGGAAGCAAAACTCGTCATTCAACAGATGATAAAAGATAATAAACTTGAACTTATTTGGTCTGATGTTCTGGATTACGAAAACAATGACAATCCTTTTGAAGAACGGCGTATAAAAAGAGTTTTTAAGGAGGCTGCAAAATGATAGCTGATACCGTTCTTAAACGTAAAGGGTTGGATGCTCTGTCTGAAAGCCTTGGATTGGTCGATGCCGAACGTTTCATCTCTCTAATCTTACGCGAACCATTTGATTATACCGAATGGCAGCGTGATTTGTATAAAAGTATTTCTCTGGATGAATTGTATAGTAATATAAAAGAGTTTAAAGAAAAGAAAAAAGCATCCGAAAACAGGTAATACACACGACTCTTTATTTATTCACCAGTTCAAAATATTCGCCACCGTCGTGCAGGGTCGTAGGGGGAGCGCCGTTATGGTAACGCCCATGAAGCGCATCTGGTTCATGCACGTTCCCGTAGCCGCTTCATGGGTGCAAACACAACGGTGCTGCAATTATGAACGCTGCTCCCCCTCGTTCCGAATCTTTACGGCTGTTGCTAACAGCCGTAAAGGATTCTCCACTACCCCCTCAGATCGTCATTCGCGTATGGCAAAACAACGCTGCATATTGTGGGTTGCCCTTGAAACGGTGCCAGGAGAATTTCGAATTTGGTATCAGCTGACTTTGCGTGTACATGGTTAGCATAGCGTTTTACAAATATTGGTTATGGCTCCATTATTGAAATAAAATACCCTTCCTCTGGAAGCATATCAGAATTTTTAAAATCTATATCTGGTGATATATCTATCCATTTAACTATATTATCATTATCTATTTTGAAAATAATTTTAGTTCCCTCTCTTGCAATAGTTCGATAATCTTCAAATATAAAAAACTTAATTCTTTTTTCTTTCTCCTCAATTAGAACAAGTATTTCTGTTACACGACCAATAATAACACCACCGTAATATATCGGGGATTTTGTTGACAACCTCGTATTAAAATCTAAATTTGCATAGAAAAAAGTTTTTTTTGCAAAACTTTCACAACTTGTAACTAAAAAAACAATTAAAATTAGTAATACTAGTTTTAAATATATTTTCATGGCGCATCTCCTATCTGTTTATAACTTTTTTAAAAGAATCGCTAGACGAATTCCATAGTTGATACCTTTGCGCTACCGCAGGCGAAATCGGTACCAGATTGCCGTTGTTTGTACTCTGACCATCGCGTAACCAATTACCATGTTTCACCATTAGGATCAAGCCAAATAGCAGTAGCATCAATTCTACTTTGAACAATATACCCTCCATAGTCATAAAAATCATCTGTCAAAAAACATGTGGCAAAATCAGAATAATAAACAAAAATGCCATCATCCATGTTTCTAAAAAAGATAACATCCATTTTGTCGGGTTCATCATTTATAATCAAATTATCCTTATCAATAACAAATTGATTTTTTACTGAAATGGCTATATATATTTTATCATTTACATTAAATTTATAAAAATATGCTAATCCATCATTATTTTCTACAAAATTAATTTTGATTATTGTATCACTAATACTTGTTTGATTCACGGATAAAGGAAAAACAAACGCTTCTATTTTTTCATTATTATTGATATTTGTTAAATCAATAAAATCTGGCCTAAAACAAACAATTATTGAACCAGGACGTTCTTTCCCAAAATAATCTGCATTAAAAGGTATTTTTATGTTTTTTGTATCACCAATAGTTAGTTCTACCTCTCTTGCATTAAAAAAAACTAATTTCACTGTCTTGTTTTCAGGTTCACCGATTATTCTCCATTCAAGAGATATATCTTTATAACATGAAATTAAGCTTATAAAAAAAAATAAGCTAATCAATTGCTTTTTGTATCTGTCTATATAATTTTTGGTCTTTCGCACTGTTTGACTCTCTTAATGATTTTAGCAAATCCATAGCTTCGCTTTTTGTATATGTTGAGGTTTTAACTTCCTTGCTTTCCACATAATTAAATCTCCTGTATCGGATAATTCAATTATATTTCATCTTATATTGCTTGTCCACTTATTTTTTGGATGTTATACTAGATGTGGTTAATTTGACGGATACAGCGCAACGCTGCATATAGTGGGTTGCTCCCTGAACGGCACCAGACGAATTCAGTAGCTGATACTTTTGCGCTACCTTGGAGAATTTAGTATCAGCTGCCGTGCGTGTCCTGTGATAGTAAAAACAACATATTTTTATGATAGCAGTCTAATAAAAAAATAAATAATCAACAGCACTAACGCAAGAGGTAGTGCTAAAAAATTAGCAAACCAATAATCAGCCAGTCTTTCATCATTACGTTTTTTATTAATAAAGAAAAGCCAATAATCTGGTATTGACAGTAATATACCAATAAACAAGAAAACACTGCCGACATTTATATATATTTCATTTTTTCTTGATAATAATATAATAAAAAAAAGTGAACAAATAATAAAAAAAATACCAATTCTGTTTAATAGTTTAACAACACGCATAGCAGCAGCTGCCAAATTCCCGTAGTGGTGTTTTTGTCGGCCTACCCCAAATATGGCGGAGGTTTGAAAAATCCCTTCTTCCTCTCTGCGATCCCTGCGGCTCTGCGTGAACTCTTCCGAAAGAACGCAATGTTAATAATCCCCAACTATTAATTCACCGTCCTGTTCAATTACTACGGTTTTTCCATCCGGTAAAAAAGCAACAATTGTCGGTTCTTTAACCAGACCATCCAGATGGATAAGAGCAGGGGCATCGTTGTCGTAATTATGTCCAACGGCAAAGTGACAGGTACGGAAAGCTTTCTCGTCTTCCAGCATTGATCCGGTGATCATGGCCGCAGGATTCAGGCCAATGCCTAATTCGCCGATATGCCGGGCATTTTGTGCATACTCTGTTCCCTGGCTTTTACGAAGACGACCATCCTTTTCATAATCCAACGCATCCTGTTCGGCTCTGTTGATCGTTTCCAGCAAAGCCTGTGCTTCGGATTTTCCTGTTATGTCCGTAACAAATCCGTTCTGAACGTTACAATGTATGGGATGCTTAATGAGTATGTCTCCGCTGTTCAGGCTAATTGAACCATCAAAGACAATGGTACCGCAGGCGGTTTCTTTTTCCGGACTGATAAAACTTTCTCCGGCAGGGAGGTTTCCGCCTTTTCCCGGTTCTGAAAAATTTCCATCATCGGCATTGGCTGTCCGTCCGCGAAGGCCTATGGTTATATCAGTTCCCCCCGGAGCAGTAACACGGACGCTTTCGGCTGCACTTAGTATATCACTGACAGATTTACAATGTCTGCCTAAAGCCGAATAATCTATAGGAACAGTTCTGTTAAACGATTCCAGGCTGGTACTGGGAGACCAGAAAGAACGGCAGCCTTTTTCACCATAGAGCAGTAAATGAAAAATATGATCATATTCATCTTCTCCGAACTTGTAGGGGTCTGCTATACCCTGTCTGTCCTTTCCAAGTTTTTCCCTGCTTATGGAAATAACAACCTGCGGTTTTGATTGTATAGCGGCAATTACCGCCTGTTCTGCAAAATCAAATTGGGTTTTAACCGGCTGAAAAATCAACACCGGAAAAGAGGAACAATCCAAAGCGGCATCGTATAATGCACGTGCAATAATTTCTGCATCACCGCCCGGGTTGGTGATGATCAGTACCTGCTCTTTCTGTTTAAGTTTAAGCACTTCTGCAGCGGCTATATGGGCCGATTCTTTTAGTGATTGATCAATCATTACCGGAACAACTCAACATTAAACAGGTTCATGTCTCCCCTGTAACGGGCAATTGAAAATTCAAATGCAGTATTACCCGAAAACGCCACTGTTTTTACAAGAATGATAGCTTTATTCCTGGAAATCTGTAACAGTTCAGCTTCCCGCTGGTGGGCATTTACCGCCATGAATTCGCGCAGAACCCGATCGACTCTTCTTTGGTAAACTTTTTCCAGAGAATCATACAGAGAATTTTCGCAAAAATCCACTGACATTAGTTTGCTGCAAAGATCATACGGTAAAAAAGTTTCAACATATACAAGAGGAACCTTGTCAACAGATCGTACCCGGCTGAGATACAGCAAAGGACCGGAAATCGGAATGGAAAGTTTTTCGTTTGCTTCATGCGGACCATTGATTTTTTCCAGTTTAAGAACTTTTGTAACCGGATTAAGTCCCTGTGCTTCCATTTCTTCATGAAACGTTTCCAGTTTGCTGAAAAATTTATCCTGAACCCTGGGCTTGGAGACAAAAGTACCCTTTCCCTTGTACCGTGTTAAATACCCTTCATTAACCAGTTCGCTGAATGCCTGGCGTATGGTAGGCCGTGAAACATTCAAGGCTTCGCAAAGATCGTTTTCCGGCGGAAGAAGATCGCCCTCCTTAAGCTGTGCGTTTTCTATTAACAACAGAATCTGCTTTTTAACCTGATAATACAGGGGAATGGGTATGTTTTTATCAAGATATATAGAATTTAAAATATTTGTCATGGGCAGTAATCCATTCAACTGTATTTATTATAGAGTTATCCTCTTAATTTATGAAGTACTTCCAAAGACTGTTTGCATATTTTGGTAATTTCTTCGTAGTTTCCTGCATTGATCGCTTTTCGATCGCACAGCCATCCTCCGCCAATGGCAAAAACCTGCGGAATAATAAATTCAGCCAGATTTTTTAAATCTATTCCGCCGGTTGGCACAAATTTAAGACGGGGAAACGGACCCGAAAGAGCCTTTATCGCCCCAACTCCGCCGTACACATTGGCAGGAAAAAATTTGATAATCTCGACCCCGGCCTTTATTGCATTGTTTATTTCGGTAGGGGTTACGCAGCCTGGCAATACAACCACACTGTTTTTATGGCAGTAATCGACAATTTCCGGATCAAAGCCCGGAGAAACAATAAAGGACGCCCCGCGTGAAATTGCCTGACGGCATTGTTCCATGGTAAGCACCGTGCCTCCGCCCATCAGCAGATCGGGACAGGCTTTTGCTATTTTCTCAATTGATTCCAGCCCGGCTTCGGTACGCAGGGTAATTTCCATTACCCGGACGCCCCCGGCCAAAAGGGCATTTGCGGCATCTACCGCCCGGCCTGCGTCGTCTATAACAACTACCGGAATAAAAAACGCTTCTGCCAATCGTTGAAGTACCGTCATGCTTTCCCCCATTTTGGATTATCAATCAGAGCGAAATCACCATTTTGTTCAACCACTAGCTTGCGAAAACCTTTGGTCTCTATTGTACCGTAATCATGACCCGCATCGGCACGAAATGCAAAAAATTGGACAAAGGGTTCTTTGCCGATGTTAATGCTGCGGTGAGCGTAACGTTTTGGCACATACACCATCATTCCCGGCGTAATTACTTCATACGTACAATCACCTTCCGGGTTTTCCATAAGTATAAGACCGCGGCCTCTTATGCACAGGTATACTTCCGCTATATCCAAAATACCATGGAAATGCCCTTTTGTCATAAAAAATTCATCGCCGATTTTTCCGGGGTAACATATACTTGTTCCGAACGCAAGATCGCCCGGATTTTCGGGAACACCCAATTCGTAGAACTCGTATACAAGTGTATCCTCTTTTTTAATCATCTTTTCCAGTGCACCTTCGTCGGCAACCATTCCTTTTAAATTGGAAAGATATCGCCTGGAAGATTCCCTGTCTTTACTGATTCCCGTATCAAGAGCAAAGCTGAAAACACTGGATTTATCTACATTGTAACTCATTATCTGCCTCCTGTTTGATTTTTTTTACACAGACGGACTTGTTCCGAAATCTGATATTTCGGAGCAGCCTCAGATAAAAAGCATTCAGCCGCCGGAGATCACCGGCATCAGCCATAATTGATCTCCGTCTTCAAAAACCACATCTTTCTGTTTGTCCAGCGCATGTCCGTTGTGCAGAAACATAAGCGTTTCTATTTTATGATTGCTTACGTCCAGCCGTTCCTGTAAATACGTTTGCAGTTCATTCATGCTGCCATCTTCCAGCGCTATATCCAGCTTTTTGGTTCGATCACACAATCCGGCAATTGGAAAAACCTTGACATGTACTTTCATTTGATCAGTGCCGAAAGTTTCAGACGCTCTATCCCTTTTTCTGTCGGATTTCCGTTGGCATCCCAGTCTCTAAGCGCATAGTATTCTTCCAGCATTGTATCATACATTTCTTTTGTCAGCACTTTGTCTTTGGCCATTCCGGAGGGCAGTTTTTCCGTCATGGTGCGTTCAGGCAAATAATCGTCTTTTCGGGAAATACCTTCCCTTTGATAAATCAGCCGTTCAAGGCTGTATACCCGTTCACCTATCTCCATTAACTCTGGTGTAAAATCAACGCCCGTAACGTATTCCAGAACTTTACCGCTTGGATTGTCGCTGAATCCCATGGCAGAACGTACAACAGTACAAATGCCCAGACAATCTACATACCCGCGTGTATCCTGAATGTCCTTTACCATCTTACCTTTGCCTTTTATGGCAAAACGATCAAATTTTCCGCTGGTAAGCTCGTCGCGTATGGTCCAGCCGCCGACATTATGGCAGGCGCCGCGGGCCGAAGTGCCGTATGCAAGTCCCATACCGTAGAATCCGCGCGGTTCATAGGCGGCATAGGCCATACCCTTTACATGCATCAGATATTTTGTCATTTCCGGATGTTCCCTGGAAATTTCATAAACAGATTTAGCCAAAAAATCACCTATTCCCTCGCGATTGGCAATTTTATGAAGAAGGGAAACCACTGTTTCACCGTTCCCCCAGGATAAATCCAGTCCGTCAGCATTTTCGCTTTTTAACAAACCGCGCTGGAAAAGTTCCATTGCAAAAGCGATCATCGTACCTGCCTGCATTGTATCAATGCCAAGATCGTCGCAAGCCTGGTTCGCCGCAATAATGGCTGCAAAATCCAGCACACAGCATTGCCCGCCGAAAGCGCCGATGGTTTCGTATTCCGGATCGCTTCGTGCGCCTTTAAACGGCCCTTCTTTTACTTCGCACACCTGACCGCAGGCGACAGGACAGCGATAACAGGCTCCGTTTCCAACCTTGTATTTGCTGACCATTTCTGTTGCATAGATGGTTTCCGCGTTATCCAGTACAGCCGTTTGAAAGTTTTTTACGGAATAGCAGCCTAAGTTGTTTATAACTTCGGTATATTGTGCCGTTCCGAATTTTGTATGATTGGGCTTGCCGTCTCTGCAAGGCTTTACATTTGCGGTTATAAACTCCTTTAATGCCGCCTCGTTATGCAGTTTAATTTTGCCTGTACCATGCACAGCAATCGCTTTTAAATTTTTATCACCCATTATTGCGCCGCCGCCGCCGCGTCCGAAACTGCGTCCATCTACCTGAATACATGCATACGTTACCAGCTTTTCTCCGCCGATTCCTATGCTCATTATGCCCTTGCTTATTTCGTGGTTTGTCTTGATATATTCATCTACTTCGGCAGTGGTTTTACCCATAATGGGCGCAGCATCATGGAATTTAATCTCGCTGTCCCTGATGGTGATATACACCGGTGTCGATGCCTTTTCTTCTATAATAATACCGTCAAATCCGGCGCATCTTAACTCCGGGCCGAAATAACCGCTGGAATTGCTGCACACATAATGTTCGGTAAGCGGAGATTTTGTTGCCAATTGAAATTTGGTACTTGAATATACCGGTGCGCCGGTGAGCGGGCCATTCATAAATATAAGTTTATTCCCGGCGGAAAATGGAGTAACATCCGGCCCGATTTCATCATAATAATACTTCGCCGCTACTCCCCTTCCGCCAAGCAAAGCCCTGTAATAAGTTTCGGGAATGTCTTCCACTTTATACGATTGTGCAGAAAGGTCGATGCGAAGCAGTTTTAATGTATAACCCCCAGAAAACATAAAGAAAACCTCCAAAAACCTAAGACTGTTCCAAAATGTCAAATCTTGGATCAATTACCTTAGATTTTAATCTATATCATTACAACCTTACATTGGCAACACAATAACTCATAAGTCAAAAAAAGTAAAGGCAAATTGACAAAAAAAGGTAATGACTATAATATGTTATTACATTATAATTCAAATACTTCAGAATAGTCTTGGATAAGGCAGGTTGTTTATGAAAATACTGGTTACCGCCACTTCTTTTAGACAGGATTCCGATACTCCGGCTATGGACAAACTGCGTTCCTTTGCCGGTTCCCTGGTATTCAACCCCGGCGAAAAGCCTCTTCCCGAAGAAGAATTAATCCCTTTGCTTGCCGGCTGTGACGGTTGTATCGCCGGACTTGATCACTTTACCGCAAAGGTAATGGAAAGTACGCAAAGTCTTAAGGTTATTTCCCGCTACGGAGCCGGGGTTGACAGGGTTGATGTAGCAGCAGCAAAGGCTAAAAACATCGTTGTCTGCAACACCCCCGGTGCGAATGCCCAGTCTGTAGCAGACCTTACTTTTGCCATGCTTCTCTGCGTGGCCCGCAAGGTATCCATTCTTGACAAAAAAACACGGGAAGGTCAGTGGCCGCGTTCCAACGGCATGGAGTTGTACAAAAAAACCATGGGCATCTTGGGCCTGGGTGCAATAGGAAAGGCAGTGGCTCAACGGGCTGCCGGGTTTTCCATGAAGATTATTGCATACGATCCGTTAATGAACAGGGAATATGCCGAATCACACGGGATTGTTCCGGCAGATTTTGATACAGTTACACGGGAGGCGGATTTTCTTTGCCTTCATCTGCCGTTAACGAAAGAAACCAGGCATATTATTTCTGCAGATGTGATGAAGGCCATGAAAAAAAGCGCTGTTATTGTAAACACGGCCCGGGGCGGTCTTATCGACGAAGAGGCAGCTTGTGAACTTCTTGGATCAGGACATCTGGGCGGTTTAGGACTGGATGCTTTCGAAACGGAGCCTCCGGAAAAATCGCCGCTTTTTGAACTGGAAAATGTCGTATTGACCCCTCATACAGGCGCTCATACTACTGAGGCAACTACAGCAATGGCTGATATGTCTGTACAAAACCTTATCGATGTCCTTTCCGGCCGGAATTGTCCCCATATACTTTAGGTTTAAACATATAAAAAAATCTCTTGACAGACAGAAAAACATAGAACAATATGTTATTACTTTATTACATTTTATAAGTTTATTACTGTAAGGAGGAAGAAAATGAAAGTTGGATTTTGTACCATGAATTATTCCGATTGGCCATTGGAAAAAGTAGTGGCTCTGGCTGCGGAAAAAGGGTATGAAGCGGTAGAAATCCCCTCTTTTACCGATAACGGCCAAGTAGATGCAGATGAAGTGTTAAAGGGAGATAATGCAAAAAAGCTTAACGAAATGGTAAAAGCCAAGGGATTATTCATTTCCGCTGTCAGTAATCATGCCGACAGCATGGCTATTCTGTGTGAAGGAAAGGATGTAGCACACATTGCTCCGGGTTCTCCTGCCGAGCAGCACGAATTCGGCGCCAAAAGCCTGATTCGCAGCGCCCAATTGGCCAATGCTCTGGAAGTTCCGGTTGTAATCGGCTTTACCGGCATCGGAAACATGGGGCACTTTAACGTATTCCCATACGCCAAAGGCTGGGCCGAAGAAGAAGCCAATTTTGTGGAACGGTTTACTCCCATTATGGCAAAATACAAGGAATACGGTATTAAACTGGCAATTGAACCTCACCCAAACAATATTATTTATGATCTTCATACAGCCAAGCGTGCCGTGGAACTTCTTGGAGGGCATCCCAATTTTGGCATTAACTTTGATCCTGCAAACCTGTTTTACACGGGAATCAGCGTTGAAGCCTTTGTAGATGAGATGAAGGACAGAATATTCTCCGTCCATGCCAAAGATTGCCAGGTATTGCCCCACAATATGCCGCGGGGCGGATGGTGGATGTTCCAGGGAGACTGGGGCAATTACCAGAGGTCTTTCCGTTTCCGGATACCAGGTTGGGGCAGCATAGACTGGAAAAGTGTAATCAGCGAACTGTTTATTATTGGTTATGACGGGGTCTTTACTTACGAACATGAAGATGTGGTCATGTCCCGGGCAGACGGGGTAGACAAAGCTATTGCCTTCCTTAAACCCCTTATGATCCATGCGCCTTACGAAGGCCGGAACGACAAACTGTTTACCCGTTAAGTATAAGGAGGAATTATGAACACTTCGTGTTCATATTCGGTTGAATATAGCGGCGATTCCGCCGTTTAAAACAGGAGATAATATGCAAGGCACAATGCGCGCCCAGGTGGTTACGGCCCCCAATGTAATGGAGCTTAAACAAGTTCCCATTCCCCAGATTAACGATGATGAAGTTCTGATAAAAATTAAATACTGCGGTATTTGCGGCTCGGATTGGAGTATTTTTACCGGAAAATATGTTCCCGAACGGCTGCCCCTGGTAACAGGTCATGAATTTTTCGGCACTGTCGCAGAAGTCGGGTCAAAGGCTCCGGCAAGCATTAAAGTCGGCCAGCGTGTCAGCGCCGACATTGTAATAAACTGCGGCGCTTGTTATTTCTGCCGCCGGGGAGACGGTCTTCTCTGCCAAAGTTTTGAACAGATTGGAATTCATACCAAAGAAACATCGGGCGGTTTTTCCGAATACCTCAAGGCGCCCTGGCGTAATATTTACCAGGTTCCCGATGAGATAGACGATTACACTGCCGTCTTTGTCGAGCCAATGACCACGGTAATCCAGGCATCGCGGCGGATGAACGCCAAAATTGGTTCCAGTGTGGTTGTTATCGGTTCCGGTCTGGGAATTTTGCATGGTACCATGGCAAAACTCAGGGGCTGTGCGCCGGTAATTATTGTAGATAACAATAAAGCCCGTCTGGCAAAAGCGAAGGAAATGTGCGCCGATTATATCATCGATATAGATGAAACCCCCGACGCCGTTGCAGAGGTAAAAAAACTTACCGGCGGCATCGGCGCTGATTATGTTATAGAAGCGGTAGGCAATCCAAGAACATACGAACAGGCCTTTCAAATGATTCGCCGCGGCGGTCATGTGGAAGCTTTCGGTATAGCCGCCCCGAACGATCCCATGTCATTACCTCCTTTTGAGTTTGTACTTGGAGAGAAAAAAGTCGCCGGAAGCTGCGCCGGTATCGGCAACGATTGGGGAGACGCAATTACCCTGCTCCGTTACGGCCGCGTAAAACCGCTGCCTCTTCTTTCCATGGCAGTGCCTCTGGAAGACCTGGAAACCGCATTAAAGGAAATTCAGAGCAATAAAAAGCTTGTTAAGGTAATTGTCAGTCCGGAAATCTCGCAGCGAGTGAATTTTTAAGGAAAGAACATGGCTCCTGTGATCGAAATGAAAGGAATCTCGAAAAGTTTTTTTGGG
>WRIB01000072.1 GCA_009782955.1 Treponema sp.
CGCAATCCGCCAAGAATAATTTCTAACGGCAGCGACTGGCTGAGTCAGCGGGAAATGTTCCGTTTGGGGATGAACAATACTACGGTTACTTACCTGTTGTCCAAAGCAGAGGCGGATCACAAAAGCCCGGGGCGGATCATTAACGAAATGGTGCAAGAGCGAATAGCCGCCGCTGTGTAATTGGAGCGCGTATTTCCGCACAGCTTCGAAGAACCGCCATTATCCAGGAACAGGAAACAGAAGTGCTAAAGAAAATAAAAGATCAACATAACGCCCTGCGGATAATGAAACACGATTATAAATATCACCTGAATGCTGCTCTTGGTATGATACGCCGCGGGGAGCATGAAAAAGGCGAGGAATATCTTGCCCTGGAGAATGCTGTTGAGGCGTGTCAAAAATTAAAAGCCGGCGGGCAAAAACGTCGAATTGAACTGGTTATTAAGCAGAAAGGAAAACAGCTTGCCATTATGGCCCGGAACACTTTTGACGGAAATGCAATAATGGACGGGGAACAACTGGTCAGCACGAAGAAAGACGGCGGTATTGGGCTGCAAAGTATCAGGGCGGTTGTCGATCGTTACGGAGATGTGTTTTATACAGAGTATGATGACAAGTGGTTTTCCGCATTTGTGTTTTGGACGGGAAGCCTCATGCAAACAAATTCTATTGAATAATATGACATATTAGGTTATACCTATTACTATGGGGCCTGTGGGAGGGGCGGAAAGTGACTGGGTCACTTTCTGATGAAGTTTTGCCGGGCAAAACTTCTGAATTGTCTCAATTAATAAAAGCCGTCGCTTTTGATCTGGATGGAACCCTCTATCCGAATTATCGCCTGTATTCCCGTGTTCTCCCCAGCTTTCTGTTAAATCCCTTTTTTTACGGTGCTTTTATGGAAGCACGCCGCCGGCTGCATTCTGATCACAATGACAGTTCGGAACAAGGAACTTCTTTTTACGACAGGCAGGCGTCAGTTATGGCTGAATTACTGGGAAAGACCATGGAACAAACCAGGCTTAAGCTGGAACGTCTTGTTTATAGGGGCTGGGAAAAATATTTTACCGGAATAAAAATCTTTCCCCGGCTTAAAGAGACACTTTTTGCGTTAAAGGAAGCAGGGTTTCGCCTGGCCGTTCTTTCGGATTTACCTCCGGTACAAAAACTCTCCCTGCTGGGTCTGGAAGGATTTTTCGATGTGGTTCTTTCTTCCGAAGAAACAGGGGCTCTTAAACCATCCGGTGTACCGTTTAATGTTCTGGCACGTGAATTAAATCTTGAACCGGGTGAAATTCTTTATATTGGAAACAGTCTCCGTTTTGATATAAAAGGAGCAAAATCCGCAGGGATGAAGGCGGCGCTTATCCGGCGAAGTGTTTTCAGTACAGGTTATGTTCCGGGAAGAAGCATTAATACAGCGGATTTTATTTTCCGGGACTATCGCCAATTGCAGGATTATATATTACAATATAGAGGAAAATGACGGCCTTGTTTACCATTGGAAACATTTTAGTATTAAGCATTTCCTTGTTTGTAATATTCGTCCTCCGGTATATGGACAGACAAAACCGTTCTGTGGATCTGGCCAGGGAATACGGCAGACGGCTTAAGGACGATATAGCCGCCTTTGCGGAAGAAAAAGCTGCGGAAGTAAAGGATAACGGTCTTGTACTGGATGTTCAAAAGAGTGCCGTAAAAGAAGCCCTGAACCGTCTTGCAGAAGCCAATGCGGAACTGAACGGCAAATCCGGTGAAATAATGCAGCGGAAAGAAGAAATAAACCGGATTGGGGAACGTATTATTACGTATGATAAATCCATGGAAGAACTTATCCGCATAACAAACCGGGTAAAGGAAGATGTGGGCCGGTTAAAAGAAGAATCGGTCTTCGTGGTGGAAACGGCAAAAAAAATAGACGGGATAAAAACGAAAGCCGGAGAACTGGAAAAGGATTTTAACGGCCTGGAACTTCGTTTTGAAAGAGAGAATACCGCCCGTCTGGAAAAAGCGGTGAATAATCTGATTGTCCAGGCGGACGGCAAGGTAGAGGATCTTCGCAGCGAAGCGCAGACAATTGAACGGCAGGTAGAAGAACACCGGGCGGCAATAGATCGTATCGAATCGGAACGAAAAAACAAACTGGAAAAAGATCTTTCAATCATTAATCTGGCTGCGGCAGAAGCCCTGGAAAAGGCAAAAAACAGCGCCAGTGTAATTGAAGGGGAGGCGCTGGAAAAATACCGGGAAGAAGCGATGCAGCGGGTACATCAGTTCCAGGATAATATCGAAGGAAAGCTTGCAGAATACCGGACAGATCAAAGCGCACAGTGGAAACGTTTTGAATCCCTGGCAGATGATGCATTAAAACTCGACAGCCAGCTCAGGCAAACCATGGAAGCGGCTGAAGCAAAACTCCGCTCCGACCTTGTTCTTTTTGAAGAAGAACAGAAGAACGAGCAGGCACGGGTTTCTGCAGTTTTTGTCGAAGAATCGGATAGTCTTAAAAGACAAATGACCGTTGTGGAGCAGGAGTTTAATATTCTGAAAAAACGGGCGTATGACAATGTATCGGAAAAACTCCAGCTGCTTGAGGATGATTTTTTTGAAGATCTGGCAAGACGCAACGATGATATTGATATACGGCTTAAGGAATTTCATTCAAATCTGGAAAAGAGACTTGTTTCGCTGGAGGAAACTGCGGAGACAGAGCGGCACAACCTTGAACAATCATTTAAGGAAACCATTAATACCCGTATAGAAGAACAGGGTCTTCGTATTCATTCCGAATTGGAAAGCCTTAAACTTAAAACAGATGCATTTCAGGACAGAATTCAGAATGGCATGGATCAAACGGAAAGCCGGCTTTCGGGTCTTAACAGCAATGCAGAAGAAATACGGCGGGGACTTAAGGACTTCAGTTCCCAGACCATGCTTTTTGAAAAAGCCGAGGAACTAAAAACCAGTCTGGATCGCAGCATGGAGACCCTTAGGGCAAATCTTTCCGGAATCGAAGAGCGCCGTGCAGAAGCAACCCGTCTAGAAACAGAGTTTATTAAACTGCGCCGGCTGGAAGATGAAGTTAATGCAAAAATGACACGTTTTCTTTCCGAAAAAAACCGCCTGGATATTATGGAAAAGGATTTTGAGCGGTTAATGCAAACATCCCAAAGGGTAGAAGAAAAGCTTAAAGAAGCAACCGTTGACGACGATAGATTGCAGAACCTTCAGGTTTCCCAGCGAAAACTGGAAGATACGCTTGCAGCTACGGAAGAAAAGTACCAGCGGGTAGAAAATAAAAAACATATTTTGGAAGAAACCAACAGCAGCATCGAACGGAATTTTGAGATGATGAAAAACACCGAACTGGCCCATAGAAAACTCCGGGAAAACATTGATATGGATGAAAACAGACTTGATTCCATGCGTTCTTCCATAGAAAACCTTGCGGCAGCCAGTGAAAAAGCAAAATACACAGAAGGCAAGCTTACCTCTCTGAATACAAACCTTACGGCGATAGAAGAGCGAATTGAAAAAATGCAGACTGCAAGAGAGTGGCTTGCCCGCGAAGAAACCCGTTTTGAAGAATTAAAAAGAGAAGTGGAGAAGCATATTAATGTGCTTGGACAGATACTCCATGATGAAACAAAAAAATCCGGAAGCCCCAAAGGGGCGCCGCCTCTTGCAACCAGAGAAGCGGTAATACGCCTCCGCCGTCAGGGTTGGAGCACGGAAGAAATTGCGCGGAATTTAAAAATATCCCCCGGTGAAGTTGAATTGATTCTTGAAACAGGGCTTAAAGAATAACAATGAAAGTAACCCGCAATATGCTGCTGATAATTACAGCCTCTTTGGGTGTGCTGATCATCGTGTACAGTCTGGTTCGCCAATTTTTTGGTATCGGACTAAGCGGCGATATGGAAAGATATGTGTTTGACGGAGTTATAATAGCTGCCCTGGGATGTTTTATGTATAATCGTAAACTTGCAAAGGATGAAAAACTGGCAAAAGAAGCTGCATTAGCTTTACAGGCAGCGGAAGAAGCGGAACACCTTGCAGATGAAGAACCGAAGGAAGAATTGTCCCCCGAAGAAGAAAACCTGCCGCATTGGGAACGGACATCCAATAAGGGGAAAAATGATAATGAGGAATAAAGCGAAAAAAATACTGTCCATCTTGCTGTTTCTTGCTGTTATTCTTGCAGGATGCAACAAAACCATAAATGAAGTTATGGAATCTTTTGGAGACAATAAATCCGCGGAAGATCATAATTTTGACAATGAATGGAAAGCTGTTAAACTGGATAACGAAATCAGATATTTTAACAATTACCTGGGCTTTTCTTATGCCATTCCCAAAGGCTGGTGGCTTTATAGTGTGAACGAAGAGAATCTTGGTAATTCAAGAAGCGATATTGGCGATATTATTTTCATGGATTTTTATTATGGCAATTTTAAGGAATATTCCTATTCGGTTGCATGGCTTATGGCTTTTGGTAATCTGGAAAAACCGGATCAGGATAATCACCTGGGCTATGATCTTGATGTCCGGTTCATTGATGGGATAAGCGATATGCCGGGTTATATGGAGTACATGGAAAAATACATGATGGAACCCGAAGACGATGAAGAATACAAAATAATGGATTCACAAAAAATCACCATCAACGGAAAGTCTTTTGAATTAAGGGATTATCTGGTAACTCTTGCCGATTACAGGGATTATTATATACTTACACTGAGCTGTCAGATAAAAAACAATTATTTTCTGAATATTGCGGTGGATTACTGGGCGGATAACACAAAGGCAAAAGACGCAATTATGGAAAGTATAATTAAATCAGTTGAGTTTTTTTAGGAATCGTAATCTGTCTGTTGGGTAATGTATCATGAAGTATTTACCGTGTTTTTTCAACATTAATTTGTTTGCAGTATTTTGTTATAACGCAGCGTGAACAATAAGGGCTGACCGGGCGGCATACATTTTGTCCGTAAAGTACCAAAAGGGGATTGATTGTTTTCCAGTGTTTTCTGGGCAGGATTTGACGGAGGATCATTTCTGTTTCTTCGGGGTTTCGTGTTGATAGCCAACCGGTTCTGTTGGAAATCCGGTGAACATGGACATCCACGCAAATCCCGTCTAAATCATACGCTTCGATAAGAACAAGATTTGCAGTCTTTCTGCCTACACCGGGAAGACTGAGCAATGTATCCAAATCCGCAGGGACTTTTCCTTTATGTTGATCTATCAGCAAGGCGGCAATTTTTTTTAGATTTGCCGCCTTGGTACGGTAGAAGCCGGCCGGGTATGCGAGCTTTGCAATGGCTGCTTCTTCCAGAGCCAAAAGTTTTTGCGGAGTGGGAGCTTTTGCCAGCAGTGTTTGTGAACATTTTAGCGTTACTTCATCTTTTGTACGCAGGCTCAATATTGTAGAGACAAGCACCGCCCAGGGATCGTTTTTGTAGCGTTCGGCTATGGTTGTTACCGAAGGGTTTTCGGCTCCTGTTTTTTGCAACTCGTTATGCCATTTTTTTAATGCGCTGATTATACTATCCCATGCAACTGTCTGTTTTTTCATTGTTTCGGGTGCATGCGTTGGGCGTCCAGCAGGCATATCGCTTCCGCCTCAACGGCATTTCCTTCTCCGATACTGCCCAGCCCTTCGCCGGTCTTTGCTTTAACAAATACCGCTCCAATATCAGTATCCAGCGCCGCAGCAAGAGAAGCACGGATTTTTTCCCGGTAGGGGAGGAGCTTTGGTTTTTCGCAGATAATGCAGCAATCCAGGTTTACAAGACGCCAGCCCTTGGCTTTTACTTTTTCCCATGATTGCCTTAGCAGTTCCATGGAATCAGCATCTTTCCAGGCAGGATCGTCCGGCGGGAAAAATTCTCCAATATCGCCAAGGGCTGCGGCGCCAAGGAATGCGTCGATTACTGCATGTGCCAGTACGTCGCCGTCCGAGTGTCCTGCTTCTCCTTTTGTAAAGGGGATCTCGACTCCGGCCAGGAGGAAACGCCGGCCTTCTGCAAGCTTGTGGAGATCACGTCCCAGACCTATTCTCATCATCACTTTCGTTTTTAACCAGCATTTCCAAATCTTCGGGGAAGGTGATTTTTTTGTTCAGCGGAGAACCGGGAACAACATACACATCTCCTGTAAATTCCCCCCAAACTTCGGCATCGTCGGTATAAACCCAGCCCGACTTTTCCTTTAAAGCGGCTTTTTCATGGGCCTGTAATATTGCGGGGAAGGCAAAGCCCTGAGGCGTTTGGGCATTTCCAACATAAACACGGCGCAGGTGGCGTGTAATAATACCTTTTTCGTCTATTTCTTTGGGAGTGTCCGTTAAAGGGAGCATGGGTATGGCTGCTTTGTGTTTAAGCATTGCATCAATAACCCTGTCAATTAGAGCCGGTTCAATCCAGGGCCGTGCGCCGTCATGGATCAGAACATAGCGGGGACGGATGTTTTTTAACAGCGAAAGCGCATGATGAACGGAACTGCGCCTGGTTGGTCCGCCCTGAACAAAGAGAAAACGCGGTTTGGCACGGGAACGCAATAAACGTGCTGGCAGACTGTCACGGGCGGCAATCTCTCCCAAATTATGATCACGAGGAACGGTTATTACGACTGTTTCGATTCGGGAACAGGCTGCAAAAGAAAGTGCAGCCTTGCCAAGTACTGTCAGGGGTTTTCCTTCCATGTCTACTTTATCGCCGACAAGGCGGTATTCTTTTTTTACTCCAATACGGCTGGAAGAACCTGCGGCTGTGATAATTGCGGCTATAGAGACACTCATAAAGGAGCTATTCTGCTTCCAGTCTGCTAAAGATTATTGTTTCTACTTCTTCACGGGACTTTTTTATTGAATAGGCAATTTCATCTTCCAATAATTTAAGCGCCGAATCGTAGAGTTTGCGTTCCAATATAGGAAGTTCTTTTACTTTGCTTCTGTGGTAAAGGGACCGAACTATGGATGCAATGTCGGAAATACTTCCTTTTTTTAATAATTCCAGGTTCATCTGGTACCGTAGTTTCCAGTCGGATGGAATAGGTTCGTAGTCTTCACCAATCAGTTCAATGGCCCGCAACGCTTCGTCTTTTGGCACAATGGGCCGTATACCCAGCCCTTCTGCCTTGTCTACAGGAACCATTATAGTCATATCCGAAACTTCAAGATAAATACGGTAATATGGGATTTTTTCGTTTTTAAAACTTTTTTTCTCGAGAGCCAGAATTATCCCTACTCCCTGACTGGGATAAACGACTTTTTGATTAACCTGGAAACCTTTTGCGGATTTGCTCATTACTTAAAATATACCATATTAATAGGTAATTGTTAAAGGGGTGGAGTGATTATGTACCGGAACTGTTCCAAAATGTCAGATTTTAAAACAAGCTCTACTTTAATCGGTTGTTTTTTTACCGATATTTAATAAAGATGAATTTGCGATTTTTTCATCTTTTTATCCTCTTTTTCCCCATTTTACTCTTTGCTCAGGCCCAAAATAACCCTGCATTAACAATTGAGCAAAATGACATCCGGATTGAGCAAGGAGTGGATGGGGGATTTCATCTTTATATACGGAAAAAACCAGGTATTGCATCGGTATTATTAACCGAATCTACCCGTGATCCGGCTCTTAGATCTGCCAATTATGCCTACCGTGCACCGGAATGGAATCCCATTAATGGTGATGAAATCCGTATTCTGGACGGAAATCCCATTCCCAAATCGGCAAGGATCTGGTCTTTAATTGATTCTACTCCCGAATTGCACAAGGAACTGGGCGAAGCTTTCCATATATATATTCCCTATATAATTCACTACGGTTACGAAAATGCCCGGCATGGTGAAGTATATGTAACCAATGGGACGTATTTTAATATACGTGCTTTTTCCCTGCCTTATGCGGATTACCGGGGCAGTTTTCTTGACAATCCTTTTGTCCTTGAGGTAAGCCAGCAGCCCTTGCCGGGTCCTCCCGAAGGGAATTATATGAAGGAAACCGTAGAAACTTTTACCGAAATTGCCGCATGGAATACGGGAAGTCCGGTTTATTCCATTGGTCCGGAAGATATTGTAGATCGGGTAAAGGATATACTGGAAAAAGAAAAAAGCAGAACCATGGACATTGTAATTTGCCTTGACACCACCGGTTCAATGAAAAATAAATTTGAAGCACTCCGCAAAAATCTTGTTTCCATGCTTGGACAGACGCTGGGCGGTTCGGCCTGCCGGATAGGAATGCTTCTTTTTAAGGACTATAACGAAGAGTACCTGACCAAAGTTGTTCCTTTTACCGCTGATTTAAACCAGGTACAACTTACCCTGAACGGAATTACCCCCAGCCGCGGCGGGGATATACCTGAAGCGGTGTATGAAGGGTTGTATGATGCGGCGGTTAAATTCACCTGGGAAGCGGAAAAGCGGATTATTATTCTAATTGGAGACGCTCCTCCCCATTTACGGCAACGGGGAAAAATTTCAAAAGAAATGGCCAGAGACGCTGCTCTTGAGCGAAATATCCAAATTCATGCTATTATTCTTCCACAGTGAAGAGAATGTGCTTTAAAGATAAATCTCCTGTAAATTTCTCTCGCAAAGACGCAAAGACGCAGAGTTTAGGGTGCAATCCTCAATTTCCTTTGCGATCTTTACGTCTCTGCGTGATAATAATTAGTATAATTCCTGTAGTGCTAAGCATTATTTCATGCGAGTCAGGAGGGGAACCGCATACCGCCGATGTGATAAAGTCTGACAGGGCAAGTTCTGCAAAACCTGAACCTGCAGATACAGTTTCCCTGCTGCGTCTTATTTCCGAATTGCTGGAACAGGATGATTATGAAGACGCTCTTGTTTGTTTTGACAGAATCAAAATAGAAGATGCCGATACAGTAACAATAAAACTTCTAAAAGCGTCGACCCTGATTTCTGCAGGAAAGAGCGGCGAAGCACGAGCAATAGTCGATGATATTCTGAAAAACGATCCCGGGCATGTACCTGCTTTATTGGTTCTTTCTTCTATAGAAGAGTCTCAGAACAGAAACAGGGAACAAAGGGCCGTTTTGGAACAGGTGCTTGTTATAGAACCGGAAAATGTTCCGGCGCTGGTTTCCATGGGAAAACTTTTAATCCGTAACAGTGCTTCCAGACTGGCTGGGCCGTACTTTGACCGCGCCCTTGCTGTTGATTCCGGTAACGGAGAAGCCCTTTTGGGCCGCGCCTGGGTATACAGAAACGCCCGTGATCCAAAAAAAGCAGAGGCCTTGCTTGATAGGGCTGTGGAACTGTATCCGGACTGGGCAATGGCCTGGCAGGAAAGGGGACGGCTGTTAAAATCGGTTGGATTTTATCCGGCGGCATTGACAGATCTGGACAAAGCCAGAGCTTTGGATCCGGATAATTATTTTATTGCCTGTGACAGGGGAGATGCTTTAAAAAATCTAAACCGGAAAACCGAAGCTCTTGCCGAATATCAAAGGGCTATCGCTCTTAATCCTGATTACTTTATGGCCTATGTATTCAGTTCAAATCTTAAAGATGAACTATTGGACTATGACGGGGCCTATAAAGATTATGAAACTCTTGCAAGGCTGAATCCTGAATATTATTTTGCCTTTGAAGGATTGGGGATGCACCTTATGCGTCAATCCAGATGGCTTGAAGCAAAGGACGCTTTTATGGAAGCATATAGACGGGCTTTACTAATGGACAGTTCCGGGCCTGATCTTGGCACTTATGCACTATTGGCGTCCGTAAATGCCCTGCGCGGAGGGAACCGTCAGGCAGCACAGCCTTTTATAAATGAGGCGATGGGCAAAATAACCAGGGACTCGCTTGAACACCGAATGCTCCGGCTTTATCGTGATTGGACAGGGGATATGGACATTTCGAACCGCATAGATCAGGAAAAAAACCTTGTTGTTAAATCACGAATGCTTTTTTATTTGGCTTGTTTTTACGATATACGGGGAAATAAAAACCTCGCAAATAAACTTTTTTTACAGGTAAGGGATTTGGAAGTGAAAGACATGATCGAATGGCGTCTAAATGAATGGGCTTTAGATACCCGGGGATTGGCGCTGTAATGGGTAATGAACAAAGCCAGACACGAATGACAATTAACGCAGGCGGCAAATCAATCATACTTATCGGAACCGCCCATGTTTCTAAAGAAAGTATAGACGAAGTACGCACGGTAATACAGGAAGAAAAACCCGACATGGTTTGTATAGAGCTGGATAAGGGCCGTTACGATTCAATGAGCAACAATGCCTGGGAAAAACTTGATGTTGCAAAGGTTTTAAGAGAAGGCAAGGGTTTTTTGTTAATGGCTAATTTGGTACTGGCGGGTTTTCAGCGGCGGCTTGGAAACGAATTGGGCGTAAAACCCGGAGAAGAAATGAAAGCCGCCCTTGATGCGGCAAAGGAAATGGGGCTGCCCTATGCCCTGTGTGACAGAGAAGTTCAGATTACTTTGCGCAGGGCCTGGTCAAAATGCGGTTTTTGGAATAAATCAAAATTGCTTGCTTCTCTTCTTGCCAGCGCTTTTTCGACGGAAAAGCTCAGCGAAGAAGAAATAGAAAATTTAAAAAACCGTAGCGAGCTTGACGGAATGATGAATGAGCTGGCAAACTTTCTGCCGCCTGTAAAGGAAACCCTTATTGATGAGCGCGATCGTTTCCTCGCGGCTAAAATCTGGACTGCCGGCGGAACGCGGCCATTGGCTGTTGTCGGGGCAGGCCATATGGATGGGATCAAAATCCATGTGGAAAAAATCGCCGCCGGAGAAGAAAACGCCGATATAACAGCGCTTAACGAGATCCCTCCGCGCGGAATTTTTTCCGGTCTGCTGCGCTGGATTATCCCTGTCCTGATTGTTGGTATAGTTACTTACGGAATTTACAAGCTGGGACTTTCTTCAATTTTTTCCGCAGTAATACTCCCATTGGTGCTTTGGAACGGAGGCCTTGCTGCCCTGGGAGCCCTGCTTGCTTTGGGCCATCCGCTTTCGATCCTTGTATCCCTGATTGGGGCTCCCCTGGTTGCAGTTAATCCCCTTGTAGGGGTAGGGCTTTTATCCGGCCTTACCGAAGTAAGTCTGCGTAAACCCCGTGTTACCGATGCCGAATCGATCAATGATGATGTAGGAAGTTTAAAGGGAATTTATGGTAACCGCATTACCCGCGCTCTTTTGGTATATTTTCTTTCGTCCATTGGGGCAATAGTCGGGAAGTTTATTGCAATACCGTCAATAGTGGGGCAGTTTTTTAAGTAATACTCAATTTGTCGTTGAGTCTGGCATACACAGTACCTGAATAAAGCCCGGAAAGAGCTGGTAATTTCTGCAATCATTTAATAGGTTACCATACAGCTGCCCACAGCCAGTGCCCGGAAGCACAGCGGGGTAACAAAAATACCACTGTCGAACTGAACACATCAATCTTTCCAATGGTCTGAATGGGTGTTCTTCCCCCCACCGATAGGCAATGTAGACCGCTTTCGCGGTCAATCAGAAAGAGGCTGCCGTCGACGCACACTTTGGTGTGGCATCTTCTTCACCTCGCCGAATGGTCTTCATGGCTAACCTTCCCCCCGCCTATGTGGCAACATTATCCCCGATGCGTTCAGTTCAGCAGAGATAAAATTATTGTGCCACTAACTACGCTCCCGTGCACTGGCTGTGGGCAGCGCTTTAGCGCATATCAAAAGAGCACTGAATCTAAATGTTTTCAGCCCTTTCCCAAAATTCCTGTCCAGCATAGATGAGCTACCCATATAAAAACTAATTTGCCTCTGAATCTGACATATAATTACTCGAATAAAAGTATGGAAAGGGATGGGCATGCGCCTTGCGAAAACCTCTGGAAT
>WRIB01000073.1 GCA_009782955.1 Treponema sp.
AAACGGTAAATGGGAAAGAACATTGGATAGTAGGAGTTCTGCCGGGCCCGGATCTAACAGTTACCATGAAGCAGCTAAAAGACAAAGGATTTGAGTCATTTCCGGTGAATTTATAGATAAATCCCAATTTACCGCTGAGCCTGGCAATTTAATTAATCCGAATAAATTCAGCAAAGGGGTGAGGCGGCACTGCCAAAAACTCTGGGTGAACCTGCTCAATCAGCTTCCTGACTACTTAAAAATAATTCCGTATTTTGTAAAACCTTATGAGGTTAATCATTAAGTAGTCAGGCTCTTTTATCCTAAATACTTCTTTATTCCCCGTGATCTGTTTCGCAGGGAACCCCAGGAACTTTTTGGCAGCGCAGTCTCACCCCTTTCCAGGCAATTGTTCAGTTAATCAAATATCAGGTTCAGCGGCAGATAGCGGTTTTCATCCGTTATAATAACAACCTAAACGTATCGAGCTGAACGCATCGGGGATAATGTTGCCACATAGGTGGGGGGAAGGTTAGCCATGAAGACCATTCGGCGAGGTGAAGAAGATGCCACACCAAAGTGTGCGTCGACGGCAGCCTCGACCGCCATGGTCTGAATGGGTGTTCTTCCCCCCACCGATATGGGAAAATTGATGCGTTCAGTTCGCTAAATTGGGATTTATATGATTACATACCTTGTTGTAATTCACTCACTCAGGTAAAATAAAACCATGCTGGACTATCGTTTTATAGTAGACAATGTTGATGCGGTAAAGCAAAACATCACCGATCGTTATATAAAAGCCGATGCCGATAAAGTAGTGCAGCTTTTTGGCAAGCGGACAGAACTGGTTACCTCTCTTCAGAATCTTCAGCAAAAGCGGAATGCCAATGCATCGGCAATGAAAGGCAAGCTGGAAGCAGATGAACGGCAATCGTTGATAGAAGAGGGCAAAAAGCTTAAAGATAATATTGCCCAGGCTGAAACTGAACTGGCAAGCATTGAAACCTCTCTGGGAGAAGAAGGACGGCGTATTCCCAATATGGCCCATCCTGATGCTCCGCGCGGCAGGGAAGACAAGGATAACCTGGAAGTTGGCAGGGTAGGGGAGCCGGTTAAATTTAATTTTGAGCCTTCCGATCATGTAAAACTCGGGCAGGATCTGGACATTATCGACTTTGATTCGGCAACCAAGGTATCGGGGACAAAATTTTACTATTTAAAGAACGAAGCTGTTTTTCTTGAACTGGGACTTGTTCGCTATGCTCTGGATATTTTGCAAAAACGCGGATTTACTCCCTTTATTACACCCGATATAGCCCGGGAAGAAATCCTTTCCGGAATTGGTTTTAACCCGCGCGGGGAGGAATCCAATGTGTACACTCTGGAAGGGGAAGATACCTGTCTTGTAGGGACTGCGGAAATTACCCTTGGCGGATATTATTCCAATACTGTGATTTCAAAAGATGCGTTGCCTTTGCGCATGGCGGGTTTATCCCATTGTTTCCGCCGGGAAGCAGGTGCTGCAGGGCAATTCAGCAAAGGCCTTTACCGGGTGCATCAGTTTACCAAGCTGGAGATGTTTGTGTACTGTCTGCCGGAAGAATCGGGCGCTTTCCACGCAGAACTCCGCGCTGTCGAAGAAGCGATCTTCAGTGGTTTGGAAATTCCTTTCCGTGTTGTGGATACCTGTACCGGCGATCTTGGTGCGCCTGCATATCGCAAGTGGGACCTGGAAGCCTGGATGCCGGGAAGAAACGGCGGTGAATGGGGAGAAGTTACTTCCACCTCCAACTGTACCGATTATCAGGCCCGCCGGCTTAATGTTAAGTATAAAGATGATGACGGCAAAAATAAATTTGTTCATATGCTGAACGGAACCGCTGTCGCCGTTTCCAGGGCGATTATTGCCATACTGGAAAATTTTCAGCAGGCTGACGGATCGGTTAGACTGCCCAAAGTTTTAATTCCCTATTGCGGTTTTGAAACAATAAATTCAAGGAGAAAATTATGAAAAAAGTGTTTAAATCAATTTTACAAACAGCAATGCTTGTCGTTGTTGTTATTGTGCTGGGAACCTGCGGTTCCGTGTCCAAAGTGGTTAATGAACCATCGATTTCTTTTGAATCTGTAAGGATGACAGGTTTAAATTTCAGCAAGATTGACATGATTGCCCGGATAAAAGTGCAGAACGACAACTCTTTTTCCATACCCTTCCCCGAAATTAACTGGAAACTTTTTGTTATCGACAATTCCTTTATTAATGGAGTTATAAAGAACAATACCAAAATTGCCGCCAATGCCGGTACCGTTGTAGAACTTCCTTTTTCCATTAACTACGAAGGGCTTTATCAGGCGATCTCCGGTCTTTTAAACTCTGATGAAGCGCCCTTCCGGCTTGATCTTTCCGCCCTGTTTAATATTCCGGTGCTGGGGGCCAAAACCTTTAATACTTCCTTTAGCGGTTCCATACCAATGCTTAAAGCGCCTGCCCTTTCGTTTAGCGGCGTTAAATTCAATTCACTTTCTATTAATAAGGTTGAATTTGTTCTTACATGGCTTGTGGATAATAAAAATGTATTTGCCGTTAATTTGGATAAAATGGATTATAATTTTACGGTAAACAATACCAGCTGGTCTCAGGGAACGGCTCCGCGTAGTTCTCTTCCCGCACGCAGGACGACACAGGTTCCGATAACGGTGAATATCTCTTCCCTTTCCATGATTCAGGAAATAGTCGCATTGGCCGCATTGGGGAGATCGGCAAACTTTGTTTGTTCCGGCGAAGCGGCGTTAAGTCCTGTACTTAACCAGAGTTTTCCGGGTCTGGAAAATGTCGCGGCTTTGCGTCTTCCTTTTACATACAGCGGAAGTACAAATCTAAGACCTTAAAAGTGTTGGGAAAAGAAAAACATTCAGCTTGCACCGAGTTTAACCTGGAAGCTCTGAAAAAAGTTATCCGGGTTTTTCACCCGGAAGATTCTGTTGTTAGTATTCAGGGCACAGGGCACGAAATACATGCCATTGGCGGAGGGATGCTGGGAATAATTGCCGGTCCCTGTGCTGTTGAGAACGAACAGCAGATTATCAATATTGCAAAAACGGTAAAAGCTGCCGGCGCATCATTTCTCCGCGGCGGTGTATTTAAACTCAGAACCAACCCGTACAGTTTTCAGGGTATGGGCATCGAAGGGATAAAACTTTTGGCTGCTGCAAAAAAAGAAACAGGTCTCCCTTTGGTTTCCGAAATTACTGAAATTAAGCAGCTTGAATATTTTAACGGCATTGATATTATACAGGTTGGTGCGCGTAATATGCAAAATTTCAGTCTGCTTAAGGAATTGGGAAAATGCGGTAAACCTGTTTTGTTAAAGCGCTCCCTTGCTTCTACAGCAGCGGAATTACTTATGGCGGCGGAATACATCATGGACGAAGGTAACGTAAACGTAATTCTCTGCGAACGGGGTCTGCGGACTTTTGAAACATTTTCGCGGAGTACTCTGGACATTGCTGCCATTCCCTGGTTAAAACAAAGAACGCATCTTCCGATAATTGTTGATCCAAGCCATGCCGCCGGGGATGCTGCTTTGGTTCCTGCCGTAGCAAAAGCCGCCATTGCTGCCGGTGCGGACGGCCTTATGCTCGAAGTTCATAACGATCCGGAACATGCTTTATGTGATGGGGAACAGTCTTTAACGCCGGATACTTTTTCTGATCTTATGACTGATTTAAAAAAATACGCAGAACTGGAAAAAAAGCGCCTGTAATTTGTATACATGAAAATGGATATAACCGAAAAAACATACCTTGCACATGGTGATCCTTCCCTGGATATTTCCGATGAAGAACTGGATGAATTATTTTCCGCTGCATTGTCGAATGCGCTTTCCGATTTGAACAATGCCGGTCCGGCGATTATTCTGCCTCCCGATATAACCCGCATCCATTCACGCGGAGGTTTTTTAACTGATGTTGCTTTTCGTCAGGTCGCTAACAACTCTCAAGTTACTATACTTCCTGCCCTAGGAACGCACAGGGCATTAACAGCCGCAGAACTGGATCGTATGTTTCCCAATTTGCCAAAGGATAAATTTCTTGTTCATGATTGGCGGAACGATCTTTATGAGCTTGGCCGCCTGGACAAAGATTGGGTATACGAAGTAATGGAAGGGGCGGTAAATTACGATTGGCCTGTCCAGGTTAACAAACTGCTGAAGAACGAAGCCATGTCGCTAATAATTTCCATAGGCCAGGTTGTTCCCCATGAAGTTGCCGGCATGGCAAATCATCTTAAGAATGTTTTAATCGGAACCGGCGGCAAGGAGGCAATCGACAAAAGCCATTTCGCCGGAGCAGCCTACGGCATGGAGCGGATTATGGGCCGTGTTGATACGCCCGTCCGTGCTTTTTTTGACGAAGGCTTTCGCCGTTTTGGAAATCAATTGCCGCCGGTTCTTTGGATTCTTACCGTTGTGGATTCCCATGCAGTCCGCGGCCTTTACATCGGCTTTGGCCGCGAATGTTTCGAAAAGGCCGCTGCACTTTCCCGCGAAGTAAACGTAAGCATAATGGACGAAAGCATTCAAAAAGCCGTGGTCTATCTGGCACCGGAAGAATACCGCAGTACCTGGCTGGGGAACAAGGCAATTTACCGGACCCGAATGGCCATGGCGGATGGCGGCGAACTCCTTATCCTTGCACCGGGCCTGGAATGTTTTGGCGAAGACAGAAGCGTAGACGCTTTGATTCGCAAACATGGTTATAGGCCAAAGGCGGAGATTATGGACAGAATTGCTGCTGATGCCGAACTGGCAGATAACCTTTGCGCTGCAGCTCACCTGATTCACGGCTCAAGCGAAGACCGCTTTACCATTCGGTACTGTCCCGGCGCCGTGTCGCAAAAAGAAATTGAATCCGCCGGCTTAACATGGGGCGATTTACAAACAGAAGCAGCCCGATATGATGTTACAAAAATGCATCAGGGCTGGAACCGTTTAAAAAATGGAGAAAAGATTTTCTTTGTTCCAAACCCCGCCCTTGGCCTTTGGGTGGAAAAGCAGCGTTATGCGCAATGTTACGGGAAAATGCCCCGTATTTTATAGGCGGCAACGAGTTTTTGCAGCGCTATCATATAGGCACTTGTCCGCAGTGTTGCTTTTTTCTCTGTGTGCATCCCGTATACGGCATCGAATGCCTTGCACATTTTAACGGCAAGCTTTTGGTTTACTTCATCTTCTTCCCACATAAAAGACTGGAGGTTTTGTACCCATTCAAAATAGGAAACAACAACGCCGCCAGCATTGGCAAGTATATCGGGCACCACAATGATGTTTTTGCTGTCCAGTATGGTATCGGCTTCCACGGTTGTCGGCCCGTTTGCTGCCTCGATAATTACCTTTGCTTTGATGTTTGCCGCATTTTCGGCATTGATTTGATTTTCCAGGGCGGCGGGAATCAATACATCCGTTTCGAGGGTTAGCAGTTCTTCATTTGTTATGCGCTTGGCGCCGTTTTGTTCGTAGTCTTTTAGCAGATTGCCTTTTTTTGCTGAAAGAAAACGGAGGATGTCGGACATATCAAGGCCGGATTCCTTGTAAAGACAGCTTGAAACATCGCCGACTCCGATAATTGTTGCACCCAGTTCGTTGATCAATTTGGCGGAGATACTGCCGACGTTGCCCATACCCTGAACTACGACCCGGGTTTTTTCTATGGGCATATTCAGTTTTTTGAGTATTTCCTGGGTGATAATCGAAACGCCGCGGCCTGTAGCTTCCGTACGGCCAAGCGATCCGCCGATATCAATCGGCTTGCCGGTAACGACGCCGGGAACCGCATAGCCTTTCAGCATGCTGTAGGTGTCCATTATCCAGCCCATCATTTCTGCATTGGTATTTACATCCGGTGCAGGAATGTCGCGTTCCGGGCCGATTATCGGCGTAATCATTGCCGCAAAACGCCGCGTTACACGTTCCAGTTCCGCACGGGAAAGCGTGAAGGGATCAACCGTAACGCCGCCTTTTGCGCCGCCGTAAGGGATACCAACCACCGCACATTTAAAAGTCATCCAGGCTGCCAGCGCCTTGACTTCGTTTTCGTCCGTATCCTGGTGAAAGCGAATACCGCCCTTGCTGGGACCCCGTGCGCTGGAATGCTGCACTCGGTAGCCTTCGAACACCCTGACAGAACCGTTGTCCATACGGACAGGGAACGAAACTTTTAGCTCCCGTTCAGGATACAGGCTGATAATATAGTCGCTTTCCTCCAGCCCCAGTTTCCCGGCGGCATTGCGAATGGTGGTTTTTACATTTTCGTATGGATTGTATGTACTCATTGTATTTCTCCTGTGATATATTTTTTTATAATTATTCAGTCCGGTATGTCAAGTAATGTTTTAAGCACTATTTATAGAAATCGCTTTTTTTGATATACCTGTGATATTATGGAAAAAAATCCTGCCAAACAGCTAACAGCGTTGATTGTCCGCTCTCTTGATATATGCGCCAAGTACCTGAGCGATGATGTATACACCAGGTTAAGGGAAATGCAAAGGCAGGCAGGCTTGCAAAACGGGGAAAACATTCTTGAACAGCGAATGTACGACGCAATGTTTAAAGATCTGGAAATGGCGGATAAACTTAACCGGCCTTGTTGTCAGGATACAGGGGTAATTCAATTCTTTGCCGAGGCGGGAACAGCTTTTCCCTATTTGGCAGAACTGGAAAGTTGCCTCCGGGAAGCCGTGATCCAGGCGACTACTTCTGTACCGCTGCGACCAAACGTCGTGGAAATTTTTGAAGAAAAAAATACCGGTAATAATACAGGAAAACATATCCCCTGGATTGATTGGGAAATCGTTCCCGGTTCGGATAAAATCCGCTTTTATGTATATTTGGCCGGCGGGGGATGCAGTTTGCCGGGTTTTGCCAAAGTGTTTATGCCCCTGGAAGGATATGAAGAAGCTGTTAAAGCCGTGTTTGATCAAATTGTTAGTCTGGGGATTAACGCCTGTCCGCCTTTGCTTGTGGGAATTGGTCTGGCAGGACAAGCCGATACGGCAGCAAAACTTTCCAAAAAAGCCCTGCTGCGTTTTATAGGAACAAAGAACGGCAATCCCAAAGCTGCGGAACTTGAAGATAAATTACTCAGCTCCCTGAACAGCATTGGCATGGGACCAGCCGGGTTTTCAGGAAGTAATTCGATCATGGCAGTTCATATTGAAGAAGCAGGCCGTCATACCGCAACATTCGCCGCCGCCCTTTCTACTGGCTGCTGGGCTCATCGCCGTACAGTTGTCGAAATTAATGCGGATTTAAGTTATGAGGTTATTTCACATAAACGATTGGACAATGCTATATTCTAGTGTGATAAACGTCTAATTTTTCACTATCCGCGCAAGTTCCTGGCCCGCCCAGAAAAGGCAGGCGAACCGGTGAGCCTGTTATTGTATAAAAGTAACACGGCGTAGGCCCAACTAATTCTTCACTATCCGCGCAAGTTCCTGGCCGCGTTCTTCCAAATCCTTTAGTTCTTCTGCCGTGGGTGCGCCGGCCCATTCAATAGAGGGGAGGCTTTCCCATTTTAGGGGTTCAATAGCGGCTTCGTATTCTTTTTTGGCGCCTCCGACCCAGCCCCAGGAGCCGATACGAAGGACGGTTTTACCATAGATGTGTTTACGCCGGAAGAGATCCAGTACGTAGGCCATTGGGGGGAACATGGCGTACTCATAGGTTGGCATGGCCAGTACAAGGGCTTTTGCCCTAAAAGCATCGGCCAGTACGTAAGAAACATTTTCGTTGGGAACGCGGTGTATGGTATAGGGAACCCCTTCGGCTTCAATACCCCGGATTACCGCATCCAGGCCTTGTTTGGTGTTGCCGTACATGGAGCCCCAAATTATCGATATTTCTTTTTCGCCCGATGGTATGCCTGAGTTTGAGATTCGGGAATAAGAGGCGAGTTTTATATAGCGATCGACAATTGTCTGGGGGTTTTTTCGCCAGACAATGCCATGGCTAGGGGCTATACAATGTATATCCAAACCTTTTAGTTTTTCTATTCCCCGTTCTACAAACGTTGAAAACGAAGAAACAATATTTGCATAGTACCTGAGCGTTTCTTTTTCAAAAAAAGCATGTTCTTCCTGTGAAAATTCATCATCGAAAACCCTGCCATTCAGGGCGCCGAAGGAACCAAAAGCATCACAGGAAAAGAGTGTTCCCGATTTTGGTTCCCATGTTACCATGGTTTCCGGCCAGTGGATATTGGGCGTTTCAAAAAAGACAAGTTCTGTGGTGCCTAAATCCAGCTTTTCTCCGTCTTTTACTGCCCGAAGCCCTGATTCTTCTTTATAGAAGGTTTTTACAAGATTGATCCCTTTGGCAGTCGACAAAATCTCCACTTTTGGGTTTATTCGGCGTAATTCTTTAAGCCAGCCTGTGTGATCGGGTTCAAGATGGTTAAGAATAAGATAATCTATCGTCTCAAAGCTACAACCCAGAGAAGAAAGAGCTTCTTCAAATTGGTTTAAGGCATCATTCCATGGCCGAAAAAGATCAATAAGAGCGATTTTCTTCCCTTTTACCAGGTAAGTATTAAGAGAAACCCCATTGGGGATGGGCCAAATTCCTTCAAAAAGGTCATTTGACTTAATATCAGCATAGAGACAATACACCTGTTCCGATATTTTATGGGCATTCATAGAAGATTTTTTACTGTATTTCGAAAAAACTACCGTTTAAGGACTGAAACTACGCGCTCCAATACCTTTTTTCGATCCAAGGGCTTGACAATGTAGCTTTTTGCTCCCATTAATAGGCATTTTTTAACTACATCTTCCTTGCCAAGAGCGCTTACCATAATAACATTGGCATTTTTATCGAATTCCAGTATTTTTTCCAGCGCTGAGACCCCGTCCATAACAGGCATTGTGATGTCCATAGTTACCAGGTCAACATTTGGATACAGTTCTTTATATTTCTCCAACCCCTGGGCGCCGTCTCCGGCCGTTGCCGCTACTTCAAAGCCTTCGGATGTAAAGATCTGTCCAAGTTGTTTGGCAATAAACATGGAATCATCAACAACAAGAACCTTATAAGCTCCGCCTTCGGGTTTCTGCCCCTCGGGCGCTTTCTCATTAATACTGGGTCCATCACTCTTTGCAACCATGCAAACCTCCGCTCCGCAAGACTATAATGTCAACCGTCCTGCGGTTGCTCCCTATATCTATATTAGCGTATGTCAATACAAATAACAAGTCAAGTGCCTAAATGTCAAAATCCGTTTAAATGCATTTATTTTTCACTTAAAATCGAACACAATAACTCGTGGTCAAGCAATTGTATCCCCTTATTCTGGCGCCCATGGCCGAACTAAGCCACAGGGCTTTAAGACAGTTAATTAATGATTTTGCGAAGAATAACAAGCTTAATGATCGATTTGTTCACGGCGATCCTCTCCCGAACTCTAACCAGCCGCAAAATCCGCAAACCGGTGTTATTTACTTTACCGAGATGATCAGCGCTGCAGGGTTATTGGCCGGCGGCCCTTTTGAAAAATGGTACCTGGATAACGGTCCCTGCCCGGAGCAGCTGGTTTATCAGCTTTTGGGCGCCGATTCGGAACAGTTGATAAAAGCAGCTGTTTTGCTGGACAGGCAGGAATGTCTGGGGATCGATATAAACATGGGCTGCTCCGCTCCTGCCATTACCAGAACAGGAGCCGGGGTCAGGTGGATGGAAGACCCGGAAAAAGCCGTCAGGCTTATCGAAGCCTTCCGTAAAGTTACCAAAAAACAGCTTAGCGCCAAAATTCGGCTTGGTCCCCGTCAGATAGGCGCCAGCGATTCGGCTCAATCAGAAAAGAGCCAAAACAGCCGAAAGATTGCAGGAAATTGGGGCCGGAATGTGGATATTTCGTATCTGGTAAAATTTTGCCGTGGTTTAGAGGATGCAGGGATTGATTTAATCACCCTTCATCCGCGCCTGGCGGCGGAAAAATTCAAACGCAAGGCCCGTTGGGAATATGTCGAATTGCTGAGAAAGGAATTACACGTCCCTGTTGCAGGAAACGGAGACATTAACAGCGCTGAAGAGCTGGCTTGTAAAGCCGCCGAAGGCCCGGTTATGGCAGGACGGCTGCTGGTACGGCAGCCCTGGGCATTTGCCGCCATTAATTGCGGCAGTAAGCCGTCTGTAAATATAGAAGAAACCGGGCAGCGTTTCCTGGATTTACTGTCCCGGTATCAACCCCCGGAATTCCACCTGAGCCGGACTCGCCGGTTTTTTAAATATTACTGCGATAATGTAACATGGGCCGAGTATCTGCGGAATAAACTTAACCGGGAAGAAAGTCTTGCCGGAATTGAAAGGGCATGGCATGAGTATTTCAGGGCCAAACTTACCCCATACTCTTCTTAAAGTTTTCCACCACCTCGTCCACTTTTGGAGTGGCATCTATATCAACCAAAAGGTCTTTTTTACGGTAATGGTCAATGAGGGGAGCGGTTTGTTCACGGTACACTTCCAGTCGCTTTTTGATTGCCTCTTCCTTGTCGTCATCCCGTGTATAAAGTTCTCCTTCGCAATGATCACAGACGTTTTCTTTTTTGGGTTTGCCAAAATGAATATGAAAATTGGCCCCGCATTTCCGGCAGGTGCGCCGGCCGCCAAGCCGTTCCACCACGGCAGTATCGGGAATGTCGAAATTAACAACTTTGTCTACCTGCGAAAATTCTGACAAAGCTTCAGCCTGGGGTATTGTCCGGGGAAAACCGTCCAGAATATAGCCTTTTTGTGTATCAGTTTCGGCCAGCCTTTCCCTGACCAGGCCAATAGTTGTATCGTCGTCCACCAGTGCACCTGAATCCAGTATGCTTTTTACCTTAAGACCCAGGGGCGAAGCGGCTGCAATGGCCGCACGAAAAATATTCCCCGTACTGATATGGGGAACATTGAGGATATCCACCGCCTTGGCTGCCAATGTACCTTTCCCGGCTCCGGGAGGGCCCAGAAATATCAGTTTCATAGCTTGCTCCTTTTGTAATCTTATCACAATTCATTTGTTCTGTAACAGAGGATCCTGCAGTTGGCGTTGTTTATCAGACAGGATTATGCTACATTCATTATTAAGGAGCAATCATGAAAAAAATATTACTGGGAGGCTTGCTTTTTGTTCTGGCAACCGTTGCAGTTGTTGCTCAAAACCTGCCTAGTATCACTATTGTAAACAATACAGGGTACGAAATTTTCTATGTTCATATGAGCCCTGTGGAAGAAGAAGAATTTGGTGAAGACTGGCTGGGGAAAGAAACTATAAAAAACGGAGCATCGAAGACATTCCAGCTTAACATACCGTTAAATACCGCTAATATGTACGATATCTTACTGGAAGATGAGGAGGGTGATTATTACGTTAAAATGGAGGTAACTATTACCAACAACGCGCGTATTGTTTTTACCCAGGACGATCTTGATGAAGATTATTATTAAAAATGTAAAACTAAAATAGTTTTGGATTTTTCCCGGAGAAAAATGCATGCAATTTTCTCCGGGAATGATAGCTAGCCTAAAAAATCTCATTTAATCCTTTATTTTTATGTTTTTCCTTGTAAAAAGTAAAAGTTGTGGTAGAATTATAATTAATTGATAAAGAAAGGGGTGAAGTACATGAAAATCATTATTGCATGCGGCAGCGGGGTGGCTACTTCTACCCTGTTTGCATCGAAAGTAGAAGATATACTGAAAAGAAATAATCTAAAAGCCCAGGTTATCCAA
>WRIB01000074.1 GCA_009782955.1 Treponema sp.
CCGCTGCTGGCAGCACGTCTGATACCGGCGGGGGAAAAAAAAGAATTAAAAATCGGCCTTAAACTGGACGCTTTATTTAAAAAGCTTGAAGGATATTACAAAACGTCAATTGAATATTTCCTTGCACGAAGGCGTAGGGCGGCGGCGTTTATTGGGGCGGTCGTTACGGTGTTTATTGTAAGCATCATGGTTTTTTCCACAATAGAAATGGAAATAACGCCGAAAAGCGACGGCGGCAGAATACAGGTAAAAGCAGAACTGCCACAGGGAAGCAGCCTTGATATGACAGCAGCGGTGCTGGCGGAAATAGAAAACCGCCTTGCCGCCTACAGCGAAGTACAAACTATACTGACAACCCTTGGGAACGCCGGTTCCCTGACAAGAGACGTAAGCGTTGCCCAAATGAACATCTCCCTTGTTCCCAAGGCAAAGCGGTCCATGCGCAATGACGCAGTAGCAGCCGCCATGACAAGAACCCTTTCGGATATTCCCGGCGCGGTGATCAAAGTTGCTGCCATACCCGAACTGGTCATTGCAGAAGGCGCGCAAATAGATCTGTTTGTAAAAGGAAGCGACAGCGCTGTTTTAAATGAGGCCGGAGAAAAACTGCGCAGCCGGATTGCAGAAGTACCGGGCATTATGAATGCGGCAACGAACTCCAAATCCGGCAAACGGGAGCTGGTTTTTGTACCGAACCGCAAACAAATCCTGCAGGATGGCCTGACGGTACAAACGGTTGCCATGAGCCTCCGCTTTGCGATTGACGGAGTTGTCAGCACAACATACCGGGAAGACGGTGCAGAGTACGACATACGGGTTAAAATGAGCGGCGAAAGCCTGAAGGATATCGAAGACATACGGAACATTCCCATTGTTACCAATTCGGGGATTTTTCCCCTGTCTCGTTATGCGGATGTCCAGTTCGAAGAAAGCTACAACATGATCATGCGTGTAGACAAACACCAAACCATAGAAATAACCGCCGATCTTCTGCCAGGTTATGTGCAAAGTACGGTACTTGCCAATGTCATGAAGGCAGCGGAAGACGTTGACATGCCGGCCGGTTACAGCGTCAGTCAGGCAGGTATGTCGGACTCCATGAGCGAAACCATGGTAAGCATGGCTATTGTGTTCCTTACCGCAATATTCCTGGTGTATATGCTCCTTGCGGCGATTCTGGAAAGCGCGCTCCAGCCGCTGTTTATTCTTTCCACAATTCCCCTTTCAATTATTGGCGTTACAGCAGGCTGCATCCTGACCGGCACGGTGCTGAACAATATCGCCATGATCGGCATTGTCATGCTGGTGGGTATTGTGGTGAACAACGCTATTCTGATTTTGGATTATTACAACCAGCTCAGGCAGGAAGGTATGAATGTACGTGATGCCATGATCACCGCCTGTCCGACAAAACTAAAAGCCATTTTAATGAGTAATATCGCCATCATCCTGGGCGTAATTCCCATGGCGCTGGGCATAGGAGAATCTTTGGCGGAAATACGGCAGCCTATGGGCATTGTCGTAGCAGGCGGGATTGTCTCGTCAATGGTTATGACACTTTGGCTTATCCCCTGTCTTGAGTTTGTTTTGAACAGAAAGAATAAAGGAGAAAACAAATGAGAAAAATTACTTTAAAAGATTTCACGCAGAGATCGCAAAGGACGCAAAGGAAAGAAGGGGAAAAGAAAACTTTTATATTTCCTCCGCGATCTCCGCGTCTCTGCGTGATCCTCAACCGAGCCCTTAGGGCGAAGGTTCCCCTCTTGATACTTCTTACTTGTATGCACATTATAACGGTAGTGGTATCCGCCGAGGAATACGATTTAACTACGTATCTGGCAATGGTGGAGCAGAACAACCCCGATCTGTTAATGGCGCTTAAGGATTTTGAACTGGCTAAAACAGGCGTTACCCAGGCAAGAGCGGTGCTGCTGCCGAGTATAGGTGTACAGGGGGGATATAACCGTAACCTTACCGAAAGGACACAATCGATGGCCGTGGCTTCGCAGGGCCCTGGTCCTCTCGTGTTTCAGGATGTCCGTACCAATTTTGACAATGAGTTAACCCTGGGAATCGGCGTTAATCAAATTTTATTCAGCTCTGCCGCGTTTTCAAATTACAGCAGAGCAAAGATTTCACGGGCTATACGCGAACAGTCTCTGGATGGGGTACGGCTTGCCGTTCTTTGTGCGGCCAAAAAACTGTATGCCAGAGCGCAGCTTGCCCTATTGGTTGTCGAAATACGCGAATCTTCGGAACGTCTTAGCCTGGAACAGTACCAGCGGGTTCAGCGTCTGCATCAGGTTGGCGCTGCCATCGAACTGGATCTGCTTTCTGCGGAGGTAAACTGGAGGACAAAAGCCGATGCAACCGCAGAAGCAAAAAAGAATGCCGAACTGGTTTTAATCGCTTTCCGTGATCTTGCAGGGATTCCCCATTCTCAGGTTATTGCACTGACACAAGTCCATACGGATTTACCGGAAGTATCCGATTCTCCGGACATGGGTAATGTCCTTGCAAGCCGGGCTGATTACCTTGTGCTTTTGCTGTCACGGGAATTAACCGACATTGAGCGTAACGCCGCCGGAAAATTATTTCTTCCGGAAGTATCCGCCAATTTTTCCTACGCCATGGGCGGTATGGGAAATGGCTCTTCAATTGCCGGGGATAATAATTTCAATTCAGCTACCTTTGGTCTAACTGTTAACATACCTGTTTTTACCGGAGGTGTACGTTTGGCCCGCATGAAGGCTGCAAAACTGGAACAGGAAAAAGTTGCCATCGCCCTGTCTCAAAAAGAAACAGCCATCGAAAGCGAACTCTTTGAATTACAACTCCGTCTTGCCGAGGCTTGGCAGCGCAGTGAATCATCGCTTCTTACTGTTGAAACTGCACGCCGGGCGGCTGCATTGGCGCAAAGAGCCTATGCAAACGGGCAGGCAACATATCTTGCCGTTATTGATGCTCAGGACAAACTGGATCAAGTCTGGCTCAATTTTGCAAATATCAGCTTTGAATACCTGTCTGCATATTATGATTGGGAACTCGCGGCAGGGTTAAAGTAAACATTTCTTGTCTATCAAGATTTAAAGGGGTATAATTAACATATGCCGCACCCCAAAACGATGGAATTTGACGGCCGCCTGAAAAAACTTTTTGACGAAGTGGATCACTATCTTGAAGACCTTTACGGCCACAGATACACCCTGAACCCTGTGCGTTCAGCACGCGGCGAAACAGCCAATCCGGAAACGGACGGCCTTTTTTATGTAGGCGCCAACTTTACACCCGGCTACGGATCGGAGCTGGGACGCGGCTACATTATACAGGTATTATTATCCACACTGGAAAAAGTTGACGAAGATGTGCGGCGTGAAATCTACGAAACCGCTGCGGACAAGGTAAAAGAGCTTCTGCCCGTTCACTTTCCGGAACGGGAACTTACCGTACGCCGCGATAAAAATCATTTTAAAATTCAGGGTGATTTTAGCCTGGGAGAAATTTAAAAATACCGGAAGTAATGATTGACAAACCGGTTCTAATTTGGCATTGTAAATTCGACTCCAGGGCAAAATGGCATTTTATTAAACGGAGGTAATTTAAATGAAAACTGTAATTCTTTACTATTCCTTTTCCGGTAAAACAAGGGAACTTGCAGTTAAAAAAGCAAATGAACTTGGAGCTGATATTGAAGAAATAACCGAAGTTAAAAAATCGTCTATGCTGAAAGCTTTTACTGTTGGTGCATTTATGGCAATTAAACGTAAAAAAGCAGAGATACAGCCGGTAAAATCTGTACTTTCCGGCTATGATCAAATAGTAATAATGGCTCCCGTTTGGGCAAATAAACCCGCGCCTGCATTTAACAATATTATTGAACATCTTCCGTCAGGCAAAAAGGTAGAACTTTTTCTGACCTCCGGAAGCGGCAAAACCAAAGGGAGTGCCGAAGGAACAAAAGCTCTTATTGCTGCCCGCGGATGTGAAGTTACAGGCTATACCGACATAAAAACTTAAAAGCGATTGTAAAACAAGTTATGATTACACGTGTTCGATATGCACCTTCCCCGACAGGCCTCCAGCACATTGGCGGAATAAGGACAGCTTTGTTTAACTGGCTTTTTGCACATTCAACGGGAGGAAAATTCGTCCTTAGACTCGAAGATACCGACAGAACCAGATATGATCCGGTGTTTGAGCAAAACCTTTACGACACTTTTAAATGGCTGGGTATTTACTGGGACGAAGGGCCCGATATCGAAGGTCCGTATGCTCCATACGTACAATCTCAGAGAACAATGATGTATCAGAAACATGCCGGGGAACTCCTGGAAAAAGGACAGGCGTACCGTTGTTTTTGCAGTCCGGAAAGGCTCGAGAAAGTAAGGGCCGATCGTGAAGCTGAAAAGTCACAGGAAACCGGTTATGACAGACATTGCCGGAATATTGACAGTGAAGAATGCGAACGAAGAATAAAGGCAGGAGAGAATTTTACTGTCAGGTTAAAAATACCTTTGAATGATCCGGAAAATAATTCTTCCGCAATTACCCGGTTTAACGATAAATTATTGGGTGACATTGAATGGAAAAACAGCGACATTAATCCCGACCCTGTGCTGCTTAAATCCGACGGTTTTCCGACGTATCATTTGGCGAATATTGTAGACGATCACTTTATGGAGATAACTCATGTACTTCGTGCCCAGGAGTGGCTTTCATCAACTCCGCTCCATGTGATTCTCTATAAGGCATTCGGCTGGGAACCGCCGGTGTTTTGTCATCTGCCAATGGTAATGGGGCAGGACGGAAAAAAGCTTAGCAAACGACACGGTGCAGCCAGCGTTGATGAATTCCGCCGTCAGGGATATCTTGCAGAAGCACTTATTAACTATACGGCACTTTTGGGCTGCTCGTACGAAGAAGAAAAAGATATCTATACCAAGGAAGAACTGGGAAAATTTTTTTCTCCGGACAAACTAAACAAGGCTCCGGCTGTTTTTGACTATAAAAAACTGGAATGGTACAACGGTCAATACATCAGGATGAAGAGTAACGAAGAACTTGCTTCTCTAAGCCTGCCGTGGGCAATTGAGCAGGGTCTTTTTGGAACCGGTAAAGACAGCGATAAGACAACCGAAAAAGAAATGGAATTGTATACAGCAGCTATGGATTTGGTTCGGGAACGTGCCAATTATCTTCCGGACATTCCCGCCAAGCTTGGTTATCTTTTTTCCGAACCGGTTGTTCCGGCTGTAGAGGAGTTTATTCCCAAGAAATCGGATCAAAAAAGCGCTTATGCCCTGCTGCAAATGGGAAAAGATATGATCCCAGCGTTCTTTCCGGACGGGAAAGCGGCAACCGACGAAGAAATAGAAAATATGGTAAAAGAAAAAGCGGAAAAAGAATCGGTAAAGCTCGGCGATCTCCTGATGCCCCTGCGCGTAGCAATTACCGGTTCGCGTGTCAGCCCGCCTCTCTTTGCATCAATACGCCTGTTGGGAGCAGAGCGCTGCCTTGTTCGTATTAATAGCGCCTTAAAATTACTTGGAAGCGCCTGAATTAAGTTCGGCAGAACCCGGTACGAGTTATTGTGACTTATCCCAGCAAAGAAAGAATTCCCGAAAAGACCGGTTCCAGTTCATCAAAGCGCAGTACAGCATACTTGTCCATGGGAGTTTCCATATTATTAACGATTACGATTTTTCCGCTGTAACGCAGGGTAACCTGGGGCAGACCTGCCGCCGGAAACACGGTAAGGCTTGTTCCCAATACCAGCATCAGGTCAGCTTCTTTTGCTTCCCATTCCGCTGCAGCAAGGGCGTGAACAGGAAGGTTTTCGCCGAAAAAAGTTATTGCCGGTTTTAATACTCCGTTGCATTTGTTGCAACGGGGCATTTCCCCGCTTTGTACAATGGCAGCTGCTTCTTCAAATTCCATAAACCCGTTTTCTTTAACCGTTCCGTCAAGAATTGCCTCTTCCGCTTTGGAAGAACTCTGGCATTTCGGACAATAATGAGCCCGGGCAGAACCATGTATCTCGATTACTTTTTTATTTCCTCCTTTTGTGTGAAGAAGGTCGATGTTTTGTGTGATTAATGATTTTAAAAGGCCGCATGCTTCCAGTTTTCCAAGGGCAGTATGTACCACAGAGGGTTCTTTTTGATCAAGGCCGTAGATAAAATCCTTTGAATGGGAATAATAAAACGACGGATCCCGGAAAAAATAATTAACGTCAAAGATCTTTTCCGCATCCATTTCTTTGTAAAGACCGTTCTTTCCTCGGAAATCGCGGATACCCGAAAGGGTACTAACACCGGCTCCGGTAAGTGCAACACAATGTTTTGCGTTTTTAATTAAAGAGAATAATTCGATAACTTTTTCGTCCATAATGGTTCCTTTGAATAACTTTACATTTTGCCTATCATCCCGGATAGGAGTTCGAGTCGCTGTAAAGCTGCGAAGCGCTTATAGTCCCGCTATGCAAAGTGGCGCACTTTATAATCTTTTTCTATATTTGTTTTTGATTCATAATTATCATCTGTACCTAAATATGAATATTCACAATTTGAAAAAAAATCCTTTTCGATTTTGTTTAGTTTCTTTTTTGATATTCTAATTGCTTGTTTTGATTTATCAATGCCTATCCAGTTTCTATTTAATTCTTGAGCGGCGATGAGTGTTGTTCCAGAACCGCAGAAAAAATCCATTACAATACTCCCTTCATTTGAAGATGCTAAAATAATATACTTCAATAATCTTATATTTTTTTCTGTAGGATATTCAGGATATTGGTAATCCTTAAATTCCCATATATCCTGCATTTTTTTTCCGTCTTTTTCATCTGCATATATTATTTTTCTGGGATTTCCTTTTGACGACCATTCAATTAAACCAGCTTTATCCAACTCTTCAAGTTCTTCAGGTGCACAACGCCAATGTCTGCCCTTTGGCGGTTTTAAACCTTTAAATAATCCGGAAGTAGCTCCATTTTTCGTTTCACCAGGAGCATGTAAAGGAATAGTTGTATATGCTCTTCCATATTTGTCTGTTTTTTTAAATAATTTTTCTTTATCATATTCACTAAACGGTAATTTTGGATCATTCCAAATTACATTTTTTGTTTTTGAATAAAAAAGGATCATATCCTTTATATTTCCATATGCTTTACGAGAAAAATTTTTAGGGTTACATTTTACTCGTGTTATATCATTTCTAAAATTATCAATTCCAAATATTTCGTCCATAATAATTTTAACATAATGACCAATTTTATAATCAATGTGTAAATATATAGAACCTACATCTGATAATAACTCTTTTGCTATAATTAACCTTTCACGGATAAATTCAATATAATTATAACCTTGCAAATTATCAATATATGCAACAGTATCTTCATTACTCATACTTATTGTACTTACCCTTGTATCTCCAATTGTAAATATATTATTTGTTGAAAAAGGAGGATCAATATACATTAAATCAATTTTATTAGTGTAAGAATCCCGCAATTTTTGCAAAATGTTTAAATTATCACCTTCTATTAATAAATTATTTGCAGAAATTTCTCCATATAAATTACAGGAAGGAGTATTATCAAGTATTTCCTTTGATGTTTTTTTCTCAAAATAAGTTAATACCATAACAATACCTATATAGAATATAAATATTCACGCAACACCAATGCGCTAAAAATATTACAATCTGAATAAGTAGTTGTAATATCCCGATACATTTTATTATTAGTTTTTATATACAATACGCCATCCAGTATTGCAATTGGTATAGCCTTAACTGACGGAGTTTTTATCGTGCTTATGGCATCAGCAAATTGAGCGTTTTGATGACCGCCAAAATCAGTTAAAAACTTAGCTTCACCAATGATATATTTTTTGTTAAATCTCCCGACAAAATCTAAACCTTTATCACGGGAATAATTTAAATTCTTTGAACACCATTCTTTCATTTCTGCGTCTGATGCATCTAAGACAGCATTTTCTTCATTTTTTTGAAATTCATTTAGACCTACAGGTATTATTCCCAATCCGCTATTATTAAGCCAGCGCTTAAACAATGGTCCAATTTGCCTATTTGTTTCTTTCGGTTCAGAGCATTTTTCAAATATTCTATCTATGCCCATATCATATAATCTTCCGCAAAGCCTGTTTATGGTATTTGGATTTCTTTGTATTGCATTTGGATCCCTTTTAAGATATGCCACATATGAGTCTTTTATTGGGAAAAGGTCTAAATGTAGCAAATGAGTGATAAGGCTAATATTGTCTCGTGCATTAAAACTATCTTCAATGTGGTGCCACTGATGTTCATTTATGTCTCGTACACCATCAGGAATAGTTGGGTAAATCTTAAATAATTCGTCCAGATAATTCCTTTGGTTGGCGAATTCTATACTTAAATCCGTCCAATAACTCATAATTTTGAATTTTATTATATTGCTATGTTCTTGTCAATGCCCATTAATTTATCCTGTTTTACCAATTTGTGCTATTCTTGATTTATTTTTCCAACCTTTTCTATTTTCGCCTAACGTCTTTTAAACGCCCGTACCCTGGCAGATGCACTAACATTAAGCGGTGAACGATCTCCGCGCAGCAAGTACTGTTCGCCCAGACCGGCAACCATGGCGGCATTATCTCCGCAAAGTTCCAGCGGAGGAAAATATATCTTAAGTTCTGTCTGCTTATTGTCGGCGGTATGCACATATTCTTCCAACCGGGTACGCAAATATGAATTGGCCGCAACGCCTCCGCCTGCCACAATGGTTTGCAGTCCTGTATCTTCTACAGCACGAAAAAGCGCACGCAGAAGAATTTCCACGGCAGTTTTTTGGAACGAAGCAGCTATGTCGGCATCAGTGGTATCGGGCAATACCCTGAATTGTTCCAGTTGATTTACTACGGCAGTTTTTAAACCCGAGTACGAAAGATCATAACGATGATCGTAACGGGCATCGTTGCCTTGCTTATAAGGCTTGTACAGGTTTGGCATGGGAAACTTAAAAGCTTCGCTATTCCCCTTTTGTGCAAGTTTGTCGATTGCTGCTCCGCCGGGATACCCAAATGAATAATGCTTGGCGATTTTATCAAACGCTTCGCCCGCCGCATCATCCACCGTGGTTCCAAGGACGGTAACATCATCAAAATTATCCACGCGGCAGATTACGCTGTGTCCGCCGGAAACAAGCAGCCCAAGAAAAGGATAATCGGCACTGCATACGTCTTGCCCTTCAATAACAAGGCGGGAAGCATAGAGATGTGCCAGAAGATGATCTACCGCAATAAAGGGAAGGTTACGCGCCCAGGCAAAAGCTTTGGCAAAGTGAAGGCCGACAAGGAGCGAACCAAGCAGACCAGGATGAGCGGTTGCTGCAGCGCCTTCGATATCGGCGATCTTGAGCCCGGCGCGCTTGATAGCCTCGCCGGCAACATCGTATATCCATTCGGTGTGCATGCGGCTGGCTATTTCGGGAACCACCCCCTGCCATTTACTGTGAAAGGGGATTTGAGTAGCAACTACATTGGAAAGAACGATGCCGTTATGTACGACAGCAGCAGCACATTCATCGCAGGAAGTTTCTATACCAAGGACAACCATACAACAATTATAGATCAATTATTGGGCAGATATTCAATCTTATTTTCCGCGGCCTGTTACGTTAGCGACGGTGGCAAAGACAAATCCCCGCTGAACCAGTTGGGGGTACATTTCGATCAACAGCGCAGCAAGCCTGGGTGTCCACGCATGGCCGATAAGAATTGCCGATCCGTTTTGTTCGGCCCGTTTGCAGCCTGCTTCCAAAGCTGCAAGTATCGATGCACGGTCTTGTTCGTTGTCCAGGAAGATGTCCCGCTCTGCAATGGTAACACCGACTTGTCTGGCAGCTTGCGGGGCGACAGTATCGGCTATGGTTCTGGAATCCAGAAAGACAAGGGCGCTGTCACGGCTGACTTCCATAATGGTTCGCATAATTGCCATGTCCATGGTAACACGGGAACCTTCGTGGTTGTTAAAACCGGCAACGGGGCCAATCTCGTTAAAGTTTCGCACAAGGATTTCTTTAACCTGTGCAGGAGTCATCCCTGTTTTAATTGCCCCCGGCCCGGGATCCTGACCGTTCAGAGGTTCCATGGGCTGATGGAGAAAAAGTACCTTGCCTGCCGCCCTGACACGCCTTGCCGCTTCGGCCGAGTTAGGCAATCCCGGCAAAACAGAGATCGTAATGGGGCCGGGAAATTTAAGAAAAGGTTCCAGATCCTGTAAATTGTTTCCTGCATCGTCAATTACCAGTACCAGCATACCCTTGTACTGAGCCGGTCTTGCCGGAACAGTCTGAGGTTGGGCGGGATTTGGGGTCTGGACGCCGCTTGCGACAGGAGGAGCTGTTCCCTGTTGTGAGGCTTCCAGATCGCGGATTGCCTGTTCCAGTTCTGGAAGTATATCGATTTCCGGGGAAATGGCGGTTTCCGGCGGGATGTCAGATGCTAAAGGCAATTCTGAGGGAAAATCAGGAATTTCTTCGGAAATTTCCGTTACATCGTCCAAAAGATGTATTTCAGGTTTACTGCCGCTTGAAAGTACCGACCGGACTGCAAAAAAGCCCCCTATCCCCAGGACAGCAACGCAGACAATTGCCGCTGCAACAAGCGCCGCACGCACTCCATCTTCAAACTGGAACTTTTTCCGGGTACGTTGTGAATGCTGCGAACGTCGCTCTTTGGGCGGTTTTTTTGCTTTCATATATTACTACAATAATCGGGAAATTAGCCTTCGGTAAAGAGGGTTTTTTACGAAATCATTTCGCGATTATTGTATAGGCACATATCTTCAAACTATGGTACAATTACATTAACTCCGATTCCCCCGCGGCTAAAGCTTAAAGCATTTAAACAGCTTGGTAAGGCTATGCCCGGCGGAACGATACGGCACAACCGGAAACAGTTATGCCCACCATTGAGTAAAGGGGAAAACCATGCAAAAATCTTTTTCTTTCCGTGTAATTATGTTGGCTGCTCTGTTGCTTATGGCGCAGGGCTTTGTCGTTTATGCCCTTGGTGATCAGGAAAGCGGTTCTGCTGTTCCCGTAAAAGGAAAAATCATCCTTTCCACAACTACCAGCACCCAGGATTCCGGTCTGCTTAACTACCTTCTTCCCGTATTCACCCGTGAAACAGGCTGGCAGGTAGATGTAATATCAGTAGGAACCGGGGCAGCTCTTCAGATGGGCCGTGACGGCAATGCGGATGTACTGCTGGTTCATGCCAAAGCCGATGAAATTAAATTTGTTGCAGACGGCTGGGGGGTCAGGCGTTATGATGTAATGTACAATGACTTCCTTATCGTTGGACCGGATCTTAAAGCTATCCGCCATAATGGAAACATAATACAAACCTTAAAGGACATTGCCGCCGGGAATCTTCCCTTTGTATCCCGCGGGGATGATTCGGGAACTCACAGAATGGAAAATAACCTCTGGAGAGCAGCCGGGATAGATCCGAAAACCTTATCCAGGTACACTTCCACAGGGCAGGGTATGGGCGCTACATTACAGATGGCTTATGAATTGCGCGCTTATACGCTCACCGACCGGGCTACCTGGCTTACCCTGACGAAAAACAAAAGTATCAACCTTCCCGCAGTGTGCGAAAAGGCAGAGGATCTTCTGAACTACTACGGAGTAATTGCCGTAAATCCTGCAAAATACCCGAAGGT
>WRIB01000075.1 GCA_009782955.1 Treponema sp.
AAAACACCATAGCAGACGATACGGCTACCTTTATAGACAGGCTTGTAATGGATATTTCCGTATCTGTTAACAATTCTATCAAAAAAACATACCGTCAATATCGCGGCAAAAATTTTCCTGCAAACCGACCATCCTAAACATTAAATCGCGGTATGTGCGCAAGCCCTTTGCTTTAATTATTGCAGCTTATGTCCAGGTCAGGCTCAGCGGTAAATTGCGGCTAAACACTCACCAATCGGTTCTGAAGTCTTCCCCTTTTGCAATGGCCAGCAATGCCGTTTCCAGTACCTGTGCATAACGTTCAAGACAGGTGAATTCGGTAATTCCATTTACCGTAACGTAATGCCGCCTGAGGCTTCCCGGCGAAAAACTCATGCTGTCTGGCTCTTTAAGGGGATCGCGGTAATAAAAGCTTACAGCAAGTACCGGCATTGCGGCCTGCCCGGCTGCACCGGTTTTTGAAGATAAATCTGGCTGTATTAACTGACCGTCATTGGAAGCACTTACAAGCAGCGTATAGAATTTCCTGAACAGGTTAATATCCAGCCTTGCACCGTTTAGAGTTACATCAAGGGATCGGTTGTCTTCTCCTGATAGTTCAAAACGGTAGCTGCGTCCGCCGGAGCTTATTTCAATTGATCGTACATCTGTTATAAAAGGAGCCAAAAACCAGCGCGCTGCAAGTTTTTCATAGCTTGTAACAAGAAATGCTTTTTTTTCTATACGGTGAACTATTCTTTGATCATCACGTACCAGAATATAGTCTCCCTGGTATAAAACAGCCTTAAGTACTATCCTTGCCGGATCTGAACCATCACCTTTATCGTAAATATATTCTGCTTTGACCAATGGGTCGTCAAAGCCATATTGTGCAAGGACAGCATCATCACAGTTATAATCCAGTACTTCAATATTGAGCAGCCCTGTAAGTGATTCAAAAACCTCCATCGCTTCTTTTTGATCGATTTTATGAAGATGGGGAGATTTGATTATGTGAGTTGTTGCGCCAAATCCCAGAGATTCCCTCATGTCTGCTTCGTTATTTGCTCTGACTTCACTGATAATTATTGGTTTAGGAAAAGCCCTTCCGCTTAGGTGTAAGTACTTTATCGTACTTAAAGGAGAAGGAAAACTGCGAACGGGAACAATTTCAAGGTTAATAAACCGTTTTAGCGGCTGAAGAAAACGTACCACACGGCTGTGATCCATAAGGTACACAGCATTATCCCCTTTAACCATAAAATATTGTCCCCGCGAAACCCGTTCCATTCCTCCGAATAAAAGGTGAAGGCTGTCACCGGGTGTAAAGTGTATCAAAGCAGAACCGGCAGGTTGATCCAGGCCGAAAGCCGCAAGGGAAGATTCGGCGACCGGCTTTTCTGAGCGAAAAACCTGCTCAAGATATTCCACTCTGGAAGCTTCGTCGAGAAGCAATAAAAGATACTCTGCATTTACATAATCCATGGGAAGATCGGCAATCGCAAAACCTCCTCCTTCCTGATACACCGAATAACTGTCGTACTGATTAATAATAGCTATCTCCATAATTTCGCTTATGTTTCTGCTGGACAGGAGTTGAGGACTATTGTCTGCCTCGTCGGTTTTGCGGGTAAAAAGAAGCAAGGCAAGGATAAGCAAAACCAGGGAGAGAAACAAAAAAATAACCGCTCGCTTCATCATGAGTGTTTTCTTTTAATCCAAACGGCAAGACCTATACTGAGGATCAGGAGAGGAATTAGTACAATAAATACAAGGCCTATTATGTTTACCGTAAGCCGGGGAAGATTGAGCGCTGTACTTGTATAACTTTTTGGCCGAAGCGGAATAATGTCATGGCGGCTGGACAGCTTGTTCAGTACATTCACAAGGTATTCGGTATTGCTGAAACCGGGGTTTTCTATTGCAAAAGAATCGAGCATTGCCGTTGAGCCTGAAACAAGCACATTGGATTCTGCTTCTGCCTTGCCTGTGGAGCGATCTATAATTGTGTATCTGCATAAAGCCAGAGCGGGAATTGGGCCCTTTATCAAAGCATCGTCGGATGTAAAGTCAAGCGGAGCATCAGAAGGACGCACTCCTGCAGAAGCTGCAAATTCCAGGAGAATTTTAACGGAATTGTTGTTACGGAAATCAAAGATCTTTGACAAAGGACGGCTTACAGGGACCAGCATGGGCTTTGTTGTAGTCCGGATAAGCGAGGAAAACTCCTCCTCTGCATAATCAGCAACAGGATAGAAAGGCTGATAATTGTAGACCCGGCGTTCATCAGTTTCAAAAACTGCGCCGTCTTCAACCGAGACCCCCCATTCGCGAAGGAACACTCCGATGTTTTCCGGATAACTCTGGTCTGCATCAGCACAGTAGAAAAGTGTCTTGCCGTAATTCCCTCCATTATAAAGGAACTCGTCCAGTATCCGTAATTCCTCTTCGCCGTAGTCGTCTTTTGGCGCAATGATTATAGCAATGTCTGTTGAACTGTCAATTGCGCCGCTTATAAGATTAACCCTGCTGATTTCGTAGTTGTTCATTTGCAAAACGCCGGTAAAGGCATCCATTGTGTATTCGCCATGACCGGAAATAAACACAGCCTTTATCGGTCTGTCGCTTGTAACATTCAGGATCGCTGCATATAGTGCTTCTTCTGCCCTTGAAGATCCAATGGAAAGATTGTTATACCCGCCTGTATAGTTAAAGAGTTCTTCTGTTTTTACCAGAGAACGGCGGCCTGTGTTTTCACAGAATACCAGTATATCACCGTGCTTTATTGTCAGATCGGGATAAGAAGCTGCAAATCCGGGATTTTTGACATAGTCCACATAGACAAGAGAAACCGCAGGGCCATTGCGTTCAAACTGTCTGAACACCTGATTTGCCTGTGCGTTGTAAGAGGAAGTTTCGGCAAAGGTTTCTTCCCTTGCAAGCACATAAATAGTCACATCCTTTTCCAGGCTGTGCAGAAATCTGACAGTATCCGGTGAAATCCTGAAGAGCTTGTCCCTGGTAAGGTCTATACCTAGAAAAGAATAACGCTGGGCTGACAAATAAAAGACAAGATTGATTAAAACCAGAAAAACAGCACAGGCCAGTATTGATGCTGCGGAAATACTTCTTTTGCTAAAGCGTTGTTTGTTAAAGAATTTTGTTTTAAGCGGCATCTTGTTGCTTTTCATCAAGCCCACCGCCGTTTTTCAAAATGGTTTATGGTCAGGAAGACAAAGAAAAACGAAAGACTGGCGAAGAACACAATATTGTCTGTACCCAGAATTCCCATGGTAAACAATTCATAACGGGTCCGTACAGACAGCAATTTTAATAAGCTGCCCGGAGCGCTCCCTGACATGATCATGGCGATACTGTCAAACAGCATCAGAAAAAACCCGACGCAATAACCGCCAATGGCCGCAATAATCTGGTTTTCTGTCAGAGCGGAGATATAAAGCCCGATGGCAATAAGGACACTGCCCAAAAGGAACAGGCCGGTAAAGTTTCCCGCTATTACCGGCCATTCAGGAGAACCAATGACAGCAATCACCGCTGATGCGGCAAAAACACCGCTCAATCCAAGCAGGTAAACACATAGAGCGGCTGCATATTTCCCTGTTATTATGCCTGTACTGCTTTGCGGCGACATTAACAGTAATTGATCGGTTTTCATTTTCCGATCTTCGCTCATAAGCCGCATGGTTAAAAGGGGGATCAGAAAAAGGGTGATGGTAAAAAGTACGCTGAACAGGGAGCGCATATCACTTGAATTGCCGTAAAGATTATAGTTAAAAAAGAAAAAACCGGTAAACAAATAGTACGCCGCGATAAACACATAACCCAACGGTGTGTAAAAGTATGCAAAGAATTCCCGTTTTAATATTGCCTTCATGCTTCGGCGCCTTTTACCATGTCCATGAATGTTTGCTCAAGTGAACCGCCTTCCTGCAATGCTTCGCTGTCCATATCGGCGGCAATACGGCCATGGTGCAGTACAATAACCCTTCCGCAAAGAGCCTGAACTTCCGGCAGTATGTGAGAAGAAAAAATAACCGTACTCGACTTGCCCAGATCGGCAATCAGGTTTCGTATTTCGATTATTTGAGCGGGGTCAAGGCCGACAGTCGGCTCGTCAAGTACAAGAATTTCAGGACTGCCGATAAGGGCTGCTGCAAGACCAAGGCGTTGTTTATAACCTTTTGAAAGATTCTTGACGAGCCTTCCGTACATTTCCGTAATGCCTGTTTTGGAACAGATGTTTTCTATATGGAGCTTTTTTTGATTTTCTTTTTCTTTTTTGGTTCCGGCAGGGACAATGCGCTCGCCGGCTTTTTTCAGGCCATAAATAAAGTCAAGGTACTCTGCCACTTTCATATCTGTGTAAAGAGGCGGAGTTTCGGGAAGATACCCTATACAGCGTTTGGCTTTTTCGTTTTCTTCAGCCATATCAATGTTGTTAATCTTTACTGTACCGCTTGTGGAGGAAAGGCAGCCGGTCAGGATGTTCATGGTAGTAGATTTGCCCGCACCGTTCAGTCCCAAAAGACCTGCTATCTGTCCGTCAGGTACTGTAAAACTTATATTTTCCAGAGCCTTATGTTTTCCGTAATGCTTGGTCAGTCCTGTTACTTCTATCATTATGCCTTTCTGATATACAGCAGTTCTTTTACATTTTCCGGTTCCGGTACTATGAGTGTACCGCGGGCTTCCCGTTCCCGTGCATCCTGCATCAATTGTGCCGTTGTGGTACAGCCAAAACGGGTAACACCTACTGCCCGTACTGCCAGAGCATCGTTAAGCGTCCGAACTCCGCCGGCGGCTTTTACCTGCATCGAGGCCAAGGTATTGGAGCGCATTATTTTTAGGTCGCAAATTCGCGCACCGTAGGAGGCATATCCCGTACTGGACTTGGTAAAATCCGCATGTGCTGCAACACAGATTTCACAGGCTTTTTTTATTTGTTCCGGTTTTAAATATGCATTTTCCAGAATAACTTTAAGTATGACATTGTTATTGTGTGCCGCTTCACTTACTGCCGCTATATCATCATATACCAGGTCATAATCGCCCGAAAGGAAACGGCCTATATTCATTACCAGGTCAATTTCTCCGCAGCCTTCTTCTATGGCGCGCCTGGCTTCCAGTACTTTTATTTCTGTAAGATTGCTTCCATGGGGAAAACCGACTACAGTTGTGGTAATTACTTTGGTGCCTTTTAATACGTCATAGGATAATTTTACATCGCAGGGTTTTACGCAGACCGTAATACATTCATACTGTGCGGCAAGCCGGCAGCCTGCCTCAACTTCCTGCCTTGTAAATTTTGGATTGAGCAGGGAATGGTCAATCATTTGTGCAATGTCATACGCTGTAATGTTGTTCATCGTGTACTCCTCGTTGTACAGTTTGTGCCGGTCAGCTGATGTTTATTAAACTCCGCCGGTAATGTCTTCCAGGATTTCAATAAGTGAAATAATTTCATCCCGGCGGTATTGTTCTTTTTCGCCGCTTCTGATGCGATCAAGGAAAAATGAAAGTTCTTCGTAGAACACGCCGGTCGGCGGCAGATTAATCCCGGTAGGAATTTTAATTTTCTCTTCTATATCAAATTGTTCAGGCGGTCCGTCAAAAGAATAAGCGGTAAGTTTTTCCCCTTCGCAGATCAGAACGGCCTTTTCAAAATAAACCCGCCAGGTCGCGGTAAAAGGTATGTCGGCATTGTACCAGGCCGCTTCGCAGCAGACGTTAAGGCGGGGATAACGGTACTGTATCCGGTAGTATTCATCGTAAGCGGCCTCTTCCCTGCCCCCCGAAGCTATTTCATAACTATCCGGCTTTCCAAAAAGGCTGATCATAAGATCGAGGTCGTGTATGTGAAGGTCGAAAGGCAGGAGGCCGCTTTTGTCCTTGTCCAGGAGCCAGCCTCCGACAGCCCAACGGGGACAGGCGGAAAGACGGAGAAAAACTGCATCAAGCGGTTTACCGTAACGGCGATCTTTTACAATTTCGTGGAGTATCTTCGAAGGCGGGAAGAACTGCAGCACATGGCCAACCAACAACTGTACACCCTGTTGTTCCGCCAGGGCATACATTTCCCGAACCTCTGTGCTTTTTAACGCCAGAGGTTTTTCGCAAATTACCGGTCTGCCGCTGCGCAGGGCTTCCATAACCAGGCCGTAGTGCAAATAGGAAGGAGCGCAGACATCCACCACATCGGGTTTTGCCTGTGCAAGCATTTCCGTCATGGTTTCATAACAGGGGACTCCTTTTTCTGCGGCTGCTTTTTGTCCCTGAGGAGAGGGATCGCAGATTGCGGCTACGGAACAGTCTTTAATATGCTGGTAATTGGAAAAATGTACCTGTCCAATACCGCCCAATCCAGCCAGTCCAACGGTCAACATGCTCAGTATCCTAAATAAACTGACGCATATAACGGTAAGACTGCTCAATCCCCTGCTTTACCAGGGCAAGGTTTCCTTCAAATGCCTTGTCTTCGACTTCGATACAGGCAGAACCCTTGTAGCGAATGTCGTAAAGGGCAGAACAGAAAGCGCCGAAATCGACGCCGCCGAGACCCGGAAGCTTGGGAGAGTGCCAAAGCGCCGGGTAAGAGAAGTATCCGTATTCGTCAAGTTTTTCCTGGTAAATTTTAATGTCTTTAAAGTGAACATGAAAAATCCGGCTTTTGAATTCGTATATTGATTTGGTTATGCTGGCTCCAATAAGGTAAAGATGGGAAGGATCAAGGTTCAGGCCGAAATATTTGCTGGGAATCAACGAAAACATCTGCCGCCAAACATTGGGATTGGCCGCCAGATTGTTGCCGCCAGGCCATTCATTGACGGTAAAAAACATAGGGCAGTTTTCAATGGCAATTTTTACTTTCTTTTCTTCGGCCAGTTTAATAATAGGTGTCCAGGTCTTTTTAAAAAGTTCCAGGTTTTCTTCTATGGTTTTGGTTTTGTCCCTGCCAATAAATGTAGTAACCATGTTTATACCCATCTCTGCCGAAACACCGATGAGTTTTTTAATATGTTCTATCGAAACACCGGCGGCTTCTTTATCCGGATCAAGAGGATTGGGATAGTATCCAAGCGAAGAAATCGCCACGCCGTGTTTTTTTGCATAATCCTTGTAGTAAGCCATCTTGGCGGAGTCCAGACCCTCAAGATCAATGTGGGTTATCCCTGCATACCGCCTGACAGCTTTGCCTTTTGGCCAGCAGCAAACCTCAATGCATTCAAAGCCGGTTTTGGCCGCGTAATCAACCACTTCTTCAAAAGTCAGATCCGGCAGAATTGCCGATACCAGTCCCAGTTTCATTTTGTTCCTCCTTATATCTGCGGGATTATTTCCCTTAAAAAATTCACTGCTGTTCGTATGTCTTCGGCAGCATTGTCCTTTACTTCGCGTTCTATCGTCAAGTATCCGTTATACCCTATTTCTTTAAGAGAAGTAAGATACGGAATCCAGCGGACTTTTCCCTTTCCCAGCGGAGTTTCGGTACACCAGGCAGATACTTTACTGACTGCTTCTATACCTCCCTTGGCAAAGAGGCCGTAAACCTCTTCCGGGCCGGCATAGTGATTCATTATACCGTCCTTGGCGTGTGTGTGAACAATGGAAGCGCCTGCGGTTTTTACCCCGGCAACTTCGTCGTCATTGGTTACCATTACCAGGTTCGCCGGATCGTAATTAATGCCTATGCCTGGGTGATCAAGACCTTTATTGCACAGGTCGGCAAAAGCCTTAAGCCGTGTAACAGGTTCGGGTCCTGTTTCAATAGCTATGGTAATTCCCTGCCCGGCGGCATGTGTTCCGATTATTGTACAGGCTTCCTGCATAGCACGGAACTTTTCACTGCCGGAATCCTCCGGGATAACACCGATGTGAGTGGTAATAATGCGGCTTCCCAGTTCAAGGGCAAGCTCGCATACCCGTTTCAGATAATCGATTTTACGGGGGTTATCGGAAGCAATTTCAAAACCGTGACCGCCCAGTTCGCCGCAGAGAGCAACGATTTCCTGATTACATTCGGCTGCCGTTTCCTTTACTTCCCGTTTTTTTTCCGCGCTTACGCTTACAGGATCAAATTCATTCCAGGCATAAAGCTGGACTCCCGACGCCCCGCATCGTTGTGACTCCCGTATGCCTTCAACAATGCCTTTTCCGAACCAATCAGCCAATGTACCAATATTAAAACTCATATTGTTACCCAGCGTTTTTCTTTATCGCTTTGCAGCACTTTTTCACAGAAGAGCATTTCCTTAAGGCCGTTTTCGAATGTGGCATATTCTCCTTCCGTTTGTTTGCCGGCGGCAATGGCCTGGTAAATTTTGACGAAGTTTTGCTTAAAGGTGTCGGGAAAACCTTCTACATGGCCGCCGGGATAGCTTGTAACTTTTCCTACTTCGGGTTTTAGCACCGACGGATCCTTGACATATTCACCGTTCAGGGTTTCACGGCGGCCTACCCAGAGACTGTTGGAATTTTCCGAATCCCAGTGCAGGGCGCATTTACTGCCGCCAATGGACACCAGCATCTGATTCTTCCTTCCCGCAAAGACCTGACTGATATTACAGCAGCCTCTGGCTCCGTTTTCAAAATGAAACAGCACCGTTGCATAATCTTCGGTTTCTATGGAAACAACCTGGTAATCTTCGGGCCGTAAAGCCATACCCGAATAGGTTTCTATTGGTTTTAAAGGTTTTTTACGGGTCTTGTGAAATGTATTCAAATCGGCCAGCACTTCGGTTACTTTAAGACCGGTAACAAATTCAACAAGGTCGAGCCAGTGAGTGCCAATATCCGAAAAAGCCCGGCTGGCTCCGCTGAGTTCCGGTTCAAGCCGCCAGTTGTAATCCGTATCAAAATAGAGCCAGTCCTGCAGATACCCCCCGTGAATGGTGTATACATCGCCCACTTCTCCTGCGCGGATCATTTCCCGCATCTGGTACACCATGGGATAGTACCGGCAATTGTAATTAACGGCATTCACCAATCCCTTGTCTTTTGCTTTTTTTGCGAGTTTTTCCGCTTCTGCAGAAGTAATGGTCAAAGGCTTTTCGCATACCACATGTATGCTTTTGTCCAGGGCATAATCGGCAATTTCGTAATGAAAATTATTTGCGGTACAAATATGTACACAGTCAAGGTTTTCCTTGTCTATCATTTCTTTATAATCTGAATAACCTTTTGGAACGGAAAGGGCTTCTGCTTTTTCCTGAGGATTCAGGATGTCAACCAAAGCCACTACATCTGCGTTTCCAAGACGGCGGAGCTGTTCAATGTGCGCTGTCCCAATAAAGCCAACGCCAACGACACCCACGCGGAATTTTTTCATTGTTATGCCCCCTGAATTTTACTGGTATTATCCATATATTATGGAGTATACTTCTAAAAACTGTCAACGAAAAATTTATATTAGGAGGGTTGATATGGAAAGAACCAAAGTTGCCATTTTAGGCGCCGGTTTTATCGCCACTATTCATGCGGAGAGTTATGCCAGATTTGTACCGGAAGCGGAAGTTGTGGCTGTATTCAGCCACAATGGAGATAAGGCAAAGGTATTTGCCCAGACCCATGGTATTCCTGCCTGGTATGATAACCTGGATAAGCTAATGGCTGAGTCCGGAGCTGATGTCATAGACATTGGCCTGCCGAATTATCTGCATTACGAAGCCTGTATGAAGGCTGCAGCTGCAGGTAAGCATGTTATCATTGAAAAGCCGCTGGCTCTTACACTGGAAGAGGCTGATGAAATGATAGATGCCTGTAAAAAGAAAGGCTTGCTGCTTTGTTATGCCGAGGAACTCTGCTTTGCTCCGAAGTACGAGCGTGTCCGCGCCCTGGTTGAACACGGAGCGGTGGGGAAGGTTTATATGCTTAAGCAGGCAGAAAAACATTCCGGTCCTCACAGCGCCTGGTTTTATAAAAAAGAAACCGCCGGCGGCGGGGTAATGATGGACATGGGATGCCATGCCCTGGCATGGTTTCGCTGGATGAACAAAAACAACCCCGTTAAAACGGTTTACGCCGATATGAAGACCGTGCTGCATGATACAGAATGCGATGACAATACCATAACAATTCTTGAATTTGAAAACGGTGTTATGGCAATGGCTGAGGACAGCTGGGCCCGTCACGGCGGCATGGACGACCACATCGAGATTTACGGAACCAAGGGTGTTTCCTATGCGGATTTGTTCAGAGGCAATGCGGCTCTTACGTACAGTGTTGACGGGTACGATTACGCCAGCGAAAAAGCGGGAACCAGCAAGGGTTGGTCATTTACCGTCTTTGAAGAAGCTTTTAATCAGGGGTATCCCCAGGAACTCAAGCACTTTATCGGCTGTATACGAGAAGGGAAGCAGCCTGTGGTAACCGGCGAAGACGGCCGTGCTGTTCTTGAAATTATCTACGCCGCTTATGCTTCTGCCAAAAAAGGTGCAAAGGTAAGCCTGCCTTTCTCTGCAAAAGTTAAGTACCCTATAGAGCTTTTACTTTCGTAAGGAACAACGGACGGTGCGGTACTGTACTACTGCCGGACCGGCGCCGTCCTGTTGTACATGGCCAGGATAATAATCAGAACGATTCCCATTACCATGTCGGCAATAGTCTGAGATATGGAGAAAACCGCCAGGCAGTTGGACAGAACGGTTATAAGCAAAGCGCCTGCCAGAGTACCGTAATATGAGCCTTTGCCGCCGGTTAACAGAGATCCTCCAATAATCACGGCAATAATCGTGCGCATGGTAAAATTGTCATACGTGTTACTGGTAACAAGATTCATATAGCCTGCTCCAAGGAAGCCGGCAATACCGGAAAGGATACCTGCGATTGTGTAGACAATCAGCTTTGTTTGTACGGTTCTTACTCCGGTCAGATAGGCAGCCCGTTCGTTATTACCCGTAAGAAACAACCTCATTCCATAACGGCTTCGGTTCAAAATAAAGAACACCAGGGCAAAAATTGCTATTCCGTAAAATGCACTGGAAGGAAAAACGCTGCCAAAGCGGTAGGTCATACTTCTGACAAACCAGCGGCTTGCCGTGCCGGAAGGGTTTCCTTCGGTAAGAACA
>WRIB01000076.1 GCA_009782955.1 Treponema sp.
TCCTATATTAACGATAAAGTCGGAGGAAAGCAAAAATGTAAAAGGAAGTGTGAACAAAATACACAGTACAAGCGGCGGATAAAGCCGTAAAAAACGGCGTTTGTAAAAAGAAAAAAGAGCGAATTGTCCGTTGTTCCGGAATTCTTCCACAATTGATGCAGTAACAAGAAACCCGGAAAGGGTAAAAAAAATATCAACACCGATGAATCCCCCCGGCAATATATCAAGAAAAAAATGATAAACCAGTACCAGCAACAGTCCGGCGATTCGTATTGTGCTTAACCATTTGATGTTAGTCATGTCTTGTAACCTGAACCCCTAATGCCCAAACGCCGGAAATGGTTTTTCCGTCTTTCTGCCTGATCATACCATCGCCGTTAATTACACCCCTCTGAAAATTACCGTCGTAAGACCAGCCTTCCGGGTTATGATAAACACCATGTCCTTCTGCCAGTCCCCGTACAAATTCTCCTTCATATACAGCGCCGTCGGCAAAAACAAATTTTCCCGTTCCGCTCTGGCCCCATTCATTAAAACCACCTGAATATTTCCAGCCGGCTATGGAAACAAATTCTGAAAAATTGTCCGGGTCCTGTGTTAACGTATCGCCGTTTGCTCCGTAAAATTTCCCTTTACCGGTCATTTGTCCTTTGGAAAACTCACCTTCGTACCGCCATCCGTCTGCAGAAAAAAATATTCCGTCTCCTTCAAAACGCCATGCTTCAAGACCGCCCGTGTACCGGTCGCCGTTGGAAAAAATAATTTCACCAGCACCGTTGAGCTTTCCGTCCAGCAGCATTCCGGTGTACGTATATGTAAATTCTCCGTCGGTATACTCTTTATCAGACACCTGTTTAACAGTTGTACCGTAAATAAATCCCAATGCATATAGCGCACACAGTACTATACCTGCAAAAACAGCCATTGGGGAAATAATTCTGATCGCTTTCTTTATGAATTCTGCCATGTATACCGCAATACAGGATTTCTTGCTGCTGCCGTATCATCCAGCCTTCCAACCGGAGTAACATGGGGCGCTTCTTTAAGGAGTTCACTTTGGGTTTTCGCTTCCTGTGCAATATCCGCCAGCGTTGCAGCAAAGGCTTCCAGGGTTTCCTTGCTTTCTGTCTCGGTTGGCTCAGCCATAAAAGCCTCTTTGACAATAAGCGGAAAGTATACCGTAGGAGGATGAAACCCATAATCAATAAGCCGCTTTGCAATATCAATAGTGTGTATTCCGTTTCCCAAATCAGGGGAAGCGCTGAATTCATGCATACAGGGACGATCCGATCCATAGGGAGTCGGAAAATGATCCTTTACCAGAAACCGCAGATAATTTGCATTTAGCACCGCATATTCCGAAGCCCGTTTTAATCCTGTTGCTCCCAATGTTCTGATATATGCATAGGCACGTACCAGCACGGCAAAATTTCCGTTAAAGACCTTTAGCCGCCCAATGGATAAAGCGGGCTGTTCCAAACGGTATGTATTTTCGTTCTGTACAGCCACCGGACCGGGAAGAAAGTCTGCAAGAGTTTTTCCTGCCACTACAGCGCCTGCTCCTGGGCCGCCGCCGCCGTGCGGGGTAGAAAAAGTTTTGTGGAGGTTAAGGTGCATTACATCAAAACCAAGAGCGCCAGGTTTGACAATCCCCATTAGTGCGTTCATGTTGGCGCCGTCACCGTAAACCAATCCTCCTGCGTCGTGGATAATTTTAATGATTTCTACAATGTTTTTTTCAAATAAGCCCGTGGTGCCGGGCAGGGTGATCATCATGCCTGCCAGAGTGCCGTCATCTTTAACAGCTTCTTTCAACGCTGTCATGTCAATCGCACCATGTGCGTCTGAGGGAATCGCCTGTGCAACAAAACCGGCCATACTGCAGGTGGCAGGATTGGTTCCATGGGCCGAATCCGGTACAAGAATTCTGGTACGACGCAACGTTCCCTGTGCTGTACCGGCAACAGCGCCGCCGTTTGGTGCGGCATGTTCATGCCAGGAGCGGATCATTAATAGCCCGGCTAATTCACCATGTGCACCGGCGGCACACTGGAGGGAACAGCCGTCAAAGCCGGTTATTTCATTTAAACTTTCCTGGAGTTTGAACAACAATTCCAGACTGCCCTGGTTATGTTCATCGGGATTCAGCGGATGAGCAAGACTGAAACCCCGTTGGGATGCAGCTTCCTCGTTCATCTTGGGGTTGTACTTCATCGTGCATGAACCAAGCGGATAAAACTGACCGTCGACGGAAAAATTTTTGTGGGAAAGGCGGGTAAAGTGGCGTACAATCGAAGCCTCATCCAATTCGGGAAGAATTAATTCTGTTCTAAGGAATTCTTTTGGCAGGGGTGCTTCTTCCACATCAAGTTTGGGAAGTATAACTCCGCATCGTCCGTTGACGCTTTCTTCAAAGAGCAGGGGTGTATTCTGAAAAAATGAATTATTCATGAGTAAAGCTCCCCCAAAGCGCCGGCAAAATTGTCGATGCCGGCTTTTGAATTATGTTCGGTAACACAAACCAGGAGTTCGTTATTCCGTTCTGGATAATAACGGGACAGGGGAAAGCCCGGAACAATGCCTTTTGGCCTGAGCGCTTCACACACCGCTTCCGCCGTTTTACCTGCCGGAAGTTTTACAACAAATTCCTTAAAAAAATGAGCGCCTTGTCCGTTACCGGAAAGTTCTTGTGTTTCGTGAACAATGATGAATCCCGGCAGAGCTGCGATTTTAGCCGCCGCATAGTGGGAGCGATGCCAGCACAGTTCGGCAACTTTTTTTAAGCCTTGTTTTCCCATAAGGGAAAGGTATATGCAGGATCGAAGCATGGAATGTCCCTGGTTGGAACAGATGTTGGATACCGCCCGTTCCCTGCGTATATGCTGCTCCCGTGCGGAAAGAGTAAGCACAAAACCCCTCCTTCCCTGACTGTCTTTTGTTTCTCCCACAATACGTCCGGGGATCTTACGCATAAGTTCTTTGGTAACAGCCATAATCCCCAGCAATGGTCCGCCGGAATTCATGTAGTTTCCAAGGCTTTGCCCTTCTGCTGTAACAATATCAGCTCCGTATTCCCCGGGACTTTTAAAAAGCCCCAGCATGATCGGATCGGCATGAACGATAAACAAACCCCCTGCAGCATGTGCCGCATCGGCGGCGCCAATCATATTGGGAATCGTCCCGAAAAAATCAGGGTACGCTGCTACAACGCAGGCAATTCCATAATCAGACGAATCCGCCGGTGTGCCGATTTTGCAGGCGGCGGTAGGATCGCCGGAATAATATTCAATTATCGGATTGTATGAATCAAGATACGTTGCAAGAACTTCTTTATATTCAGGATGAAGCGATTCGGGAATGATTACACGCTGCTTTTCGACTCCGGCTTTTTGTTTAAGCGCAATGATCACCGCTTCTGCAAGGGCAGTTGCGCCGTCATAGTGTCCGGCATTTACCACTTCCATTCCAAGAAGAGAGGCCATCATCGTTTGGTATTCAAAAATTGCCTGTAGCGTTCCCTGGCTTGCTTCACTTTGGTAAGGTGTATAAGCGGTAAGGAATTCTCCGCGGGAAGCCAAAGCATTAATTGCCGAAGGAATAAAATGATTGTAACATCCTGCGCCAAGAAACCAGTTGTTATTTCCTGCATGTACATTGCGCTCGGCAAGGGCAGCGATTTCCGCAAGCACTTCGCTTTCGCTTAACCCTTCTTCCAGTTTTAATGTAGGGAAACGATACTCTTTAGGTATTTCGCAAAACAATTCTTCTATAGAAGAAAGCCCTAACGTACCAAGCATTTCGTTTTTCTGAGTTTCGGTTACCGGTATATAGGGCACTTATTCCTCCGCTGCTGCAATTTTTTCGTAGTCTTCGGCACTAAGCAGGGCGTCAAATTCCGCCGGGTTTTCCGGTTCGACTTTTATAAACCAGCCTTCACCGTAACAGTCTTTGTTTACCGTTTCCGGCGCTGCGGCAAGGTCATCGTTAATAGCGTTGATTGTTCCTGATACGGGAAGATACAGATCGCTGGCCGCCTTAACCGATTCCACCGCTCCAAATACCGCCCCTGCCTTAAATGATGTTCCGGCTTTGGGAAGATCGACAAACACTATGTCCCCCAGACTCGACTGAGCGTGGTCGGTAATTCCCACAACAATGATGTTTCCTTCTTTCCGCGCCCATTCATGGGTTTTTGCATACCGGGCATTGGCATCTAATTTCATCGACTTCCTCCAAATATTTGAATTTAGTTTTTTCTTCTATATACCGGAACATACAACGGCCGTTTAATCACAATTGCTTCCTTCGGTGTTCCCCGTATTTCCACCGCAAGCTGTGTGCCAACAGATGCATTTTCCACAGGCACAAATGCATTGGCAGAATACGTTCCGGTAGTTGGGCAGAACATTCCTGCCACAACCTTTCCAATACATTCACCATTGTTGTTTAATACAGTATAGCCTTCACGCGGAACACCGCCTGTTACATTAAGTGTAATAAGCTTGCGTTTAAGCCCAGCTTCTTTTAGAGCAAGCAGCGCTTCTTTTCCGGCAAAGTCTTTGTTAAAATCACAAGCCCAGGAAAGGAGGGCTTCCAGCGGACTAATCTCCGCACTTATCTCGTGACCATGCAACGGCATTCCCGCTTCAAAGCGCAGCGAATCACGCGCGGCAAGTCCAATAGCGCCGGCTTCAATGTTTATGTTGTTCGCTTCTGCCAAAATCGTTTCCCAAAGAAACAAAACATTTTCGGCATTACAGTAAATCTCAGCGCCGTCTTCTCCGGTATAACCGGTACGGCCGGCAAGAACGGGAATTCCGGCAAGGCTCAGACAGGCCATATTCGATCTGGTAATTATTGAAACCCTGGAACTTTCCGGCGCCCCTTTTGGCAGGTTGCCGGTTGTATCGCCCGCCTGTTCTGCTGCAATACGATCCAGCAGGTCAATTGCCTTTGGTCCCTGTACTGCAATCATGCCGGTTTTTTCAGAAAGGTCTTCCAGAACAACGGCTGAGGGGAGCCGCGGCGTAATCCAGGCAATGTCTGTTTCTTTGTTTCCCGCGTTAACCACGATAAACCAGGGGTCGATATACTTTTGACTGCTTTCCAAACGATAGATAAAAAGATCATCAATTATTCCGCCCTGATCATTAAGAAGCAGTGCATAACGGGCTTCCCCGGCTTCCATATCAAGTATTGCTGATGAAACTATTGCAGACAACGCATTTCCCGCACCTTCTCCGTGCAACAACAAACGCCCCATGTGGCTGGTGTCGAAAAGCCCGGCAGAACGCCTGCACAGTTTGTGTTCTTCCACCGCAGAACTGTACTGTATCGGCATCTCAAAATCGGCAAACGGCGCCAGCCGGGCGCCTGCGGCCTTGTGCCAGGGATGGAGTAGTGTGGTCTTCATGAGGCCACTGTAGCACAAAACAGCGGCTTAGCCAATGGAAATGCGGCTGTAAATAACTTCCCCTACCCGATCGATATGGGCTTTTAATTCAAGATTGGAAAGATTATTATAAATTGATACATCAACCAAATACGGCATATCCGAATCGTCAAAATCCCCCGCTATATGCAGAAGATCATCAAAGCCAAAAGTATCTGTTGTTTTTAGGGAAATATCTATGTCAGAACCGTTTCGGTAATTTCCTTTTGCACGGCTGCCATACAAAATGCTTTGGCTGATGCCGGGGTATTTTTGAAAGATTGCATGAAGTGTTTTTAGTGTTCTGTCGGATAATCCGTATTTCATTTTTGATTATTCCAAATTATTCATTTTATCCATAAAAACTTTCAGCTGCGGGTAAAAGACAAGGGTGATTTTTTCAAAAAGTTTTTCTGCTGTTGCCTCATCATACGAATGGGAAGAAAGATTGCGGCTTTCTATCATATCCATCCATATTTGTCCATCTTCAATAAGATCTTTACTGAACGCTTGCCGGACAGCACCTTTGCTTCCAATAATGCCGGTTATTCCCTGTTCCTCAAGAAAATCTTTCATCAGATTCCAGGCTATTTCAAAAGTAAACTCAAAGCCCTGGATTGTCCCTTGTTTTTCCAGATCGGTTAGTTTTCTGGTTTTTGCAAGCTCAACTGCGCTTTCCAGGGTAACAAGAGCTTTTTTATAATTATGAAGCCGCTGTTTCCAGCGAATATCAGGGTTGTTTGTCATATACAGGGGTACTATAGCATAAAACAGGAGCTTAGCCAATGGAAATGAAATCAAGAGCAAACCGGAGACAAGGTAAAGATAACAGTACCTGAAGGCTTTAGACCCAGTGAATGGTAGGGATTGTAAAGAAAATCAATCTAAAATATTTACTCTCTGTCGCAAATTGATAGATGAGCTATAAAGCCGTGCCTTTTTTTGGAACAAACAACCGTGATAAATCTACACCCTCTAATTCCAGCAATTTAATTTTTTTCTTGATACCTCCGGAAAATCCTGTCAAACTGCCATTTGAACCTACAACCCGGTGACATGGAATAATAATTGATATGGGATTATGTCCAACTGCTCCGCCTACGGCTTGACTTGACATACTTTCCTTATTCATTTTAACAGCCATTTTTTTGGCAATGCCACCATAGGTGATGACTTTGCCGTATGGGATTTCGCATAAAATTTTCCATACTCCCTGACGAAATTCTCCGCCAATGGGCGCTAATTTTAATTCAGAAATATCCGGTTTTTTACCGGCAAAGTACCTGTCCAGCCATTTTTTCGTATCATTAAAAAGCGGCATGGTGTTGTTTTCTGTCATTATTTCGGATATGGTATCCCCGAAATATTTTTGTCCTTTAATCCATAGACCGACAAGGTTTTTGCCGCTGCCATCACATGCAAGTGTAATTATTCCTATTGGTGATTGATATTTTGATGAATAATACATATTACTTCACCTCAACACCAGACACCGGCATTCATTCAAAATCATTCGGCACTTCATACACTTGGGGCATCATTCCCAGAGGAAGGAACTGGTAGATTATTGTTGAATAATCTCCCTCGTCATAGGTTTTATCGATGTAGACCGATGTCATAATGGGCATGGGAAAACTTTCTTCCCACCAGAAACCGTTGGCATATTCAAATCGTATTGTATAAATATTGTTTGCTATTTGCTGCTCAAAGTTAATGATGTACCCGTCATGGATCATTTCTTTTACGCTGGCGCTGTTTATCAGTATATCTCCGGGCAGAAAGATAAGCAGGAGAACATCTGTTTCCCCGTTTTCGCCTTCAATAATAGTTTGCCACTGACCGTAAATCCAGGGAGGAGGTACAGGTGAATCTGCCCAAAGTAAAACTGAGCCCAAAAGACATATAAAAAGAATAACAATGATTTTTTTGTTCATGCATACGCCGCCTCCTAGCGGCGAACTATAATAATTTCCTTACGCTCGAGGGACGAAGGCCCTCATGGGTTTTATTATAACAGTTTTTATGGCACAATAGAAAGACCGTGAAAAAGCTTTTTGCCGCAATAGCACTCCTTTTTTGTATCATTCTTCCTGTTCCGGCCCAGGAAAACGGAATTGATTCTGAAGAATCAACAACATATTATTCAGAGTTTGGTTCTCTTTCCAATTCTGCTGCACGGGGAAAGTACTTAACGGTAAAAATGGCTGTTACCGGTCCGGGCGATGAAATATACAGTTGGTGGGGACACATAGGCATAGTAATCGAAGATGCTCTTACCGGGAAAAGTCAATTCTTTGATTGGGGCGTTTTTTCTTTTGATGCCGACAATTATTATTATGATTTTGCATTTGGCAGAATGCTTTACTGTTGTATGGTTTCGCCTACCGAACATGCCTTCTCTCGTTTTATAAACGAAAACCGCGATGTAACACTCTACACCCTGGACCTGAGCCCTGAGGCAAAAGCGGAACTTCTTCTTTTTGCGGAAAATATCGTATTGCCGGAAAACAGGGATTATCTGTATCACATGTTCAATGATAATTGCGCAACCAGAGTAAGGGACATAATAGACCATGCCGCAGGCGGGGCTTTTAACGCTCAATACGGAGAAGCGCCGGGACGTTTTACTTTGCGTCAGCACATGCGCCGTTATACGTGGTTTTCTCCTTTCTGGGACTGGTTTATAAGTTTTTTAATGGGACAAGACGGCGACCTGCCGATTACCGTCTGGGACGAGATGTTCCTTCCTTCGGAAAATGCCTTTTATATTAAAGACTTTAGCTATACCGATGCTGATGGCACGGAACGGAAGCTTGTTTTAAATACAGAAGTTATTAATCGCGTGGAAGACCGGCCCGGTACTTTGGAGATTCCTCAAAAAGGCTGGATAAAGGAATTGCTGCTTGGGATTGGCCTTGCTTTTATGTTTGGATTTTTACGACTAAGGGCAGCAGGAATTATTCCGGGAACAAAGCGCACCGGAAAGTTGTGGTTTTTTAAAACGACGGAAGGCACCCGGTATGTATTGGGATTTGCTCAGGTTATTACAGGGTTGTGCTTTGGCGTAATGGGCTCCCTTCTCTTCTTTATGAGTTTTTTTACCACACATGATTATACCTACCACAACGCCAACCTCTTGTTTATTAACCCATTGTTCTTTGCCGCCGTTCCCCTGGGGTTAATGTATGCTTTTGGCAGGAATCCGCAAAAGCGCCAAAAAGCTGAGCGTGTTCTAAGCGGACTATGGACAATAATCTTTCTGGGAGGATTCCTTTCCATTATAATCCGGTTCTTTCCCTCTTTTTATCAGCAAAACCAACCAGCCCAGGCGCTGGTAATTCCCTTTGCCTTTGTGTTAAGTGGGATACCAGGGTGGTTTAAAAAGAGTATTAAGAAAAATATCTGAGATAGTTACCATTCTCTGGGTATAAAGCTTTCGGGAATATTAATCCTTACTGTGTCTCCGGTTTGTTCTATAGCGTAAACAACAAATCGAAACAGAAGGCTTCTTATAACTTTAATTCATCCAGCGCTTTTTCCGCTTCGGCAATTTCATCGTATTTCATTGTAAAGTCTTTATAGATGATTGAATTTTCATGACCCTTCCCCAAAAGAAGCACCAGGTCGCCCGGCTGGGCCAGGGAAAAAGCTTTCCGTATAGCGGCTGGTCTGTCGGGAATCAGGAAGAGTGTTTCGTCACGGCGCATCTTTGAACGCAGGGTTGAATCGTTAGCGGTAACGCCTTCGCAGCCCTCGGCGATTTCTTCCAGTATAGCCATAGGATCTTCGCCGCGGGGATCTTCATCGGAAAGGATCACAATATCGGAATACTGTGCGGCAATGGTTCCCTGTTCGCTGCGTTTTTTTGTATCACGTTCACCGGCTGAACCAAAAAGAGCGATAATCCGGCCGCACGAACTTCCGTTCACTGCGCCTTGAACCATCAACGCCCGAAGCGGAGGAAAAATAGTTTTAAAAGATGACGGAGTATGGGCGTAATCTACCAGCACTTCAAAGTTCTGACCGCGGTTTACCCCGGTCATCCGGCCGCGTACCGGCGTTAGTGAAGGAACAAAAGAAACCAGTTGTTCCGCCGGTGTATTCAGTAATCCCGATACAACAAGAAGCGCAGCAAGAACATTGCCTGCGTTAAATGCGCCGGGAAGCTTATCTTCCACGGTAAATGTTTTACCGTTTGCGGCGCTGTATACTTCATAACAATTGCCTTTGGCGCTGCTATTTATCGAGACAAGGCGTAAATCTGCCGTATTGTTCTGCATGGCCGTACTGAACATAACTGTTTTTTGTTTGGTTGCCTCGGCAAACCAGGAAGCGCTTTTATCGTCGGCATTAATCACGCCAAAAGGCCGGAACTCTTTTGCCGCAGCACGGGTTGTTCCGGTTGCCGCCCGCTTGTCCAGCGAACGGAAAAGATTTGCCTTGTCATCCCGGTACTGTTCCCAACTGCCGTGGAATTCCAGGTGCTCGTGAGTTACCGTGGTCATTGCTGCCGCATCAAAATGTACATTGCCCAGCCTGTTTGTCCGCGGAGAAAGCCCATGGGAACTTGCTTCGATTACCGCATATTCGGCGCCGTTTTTTACCATTTCCGAAAGACGCAAGTGTATGGCTGTTGCTTCCGGTGTAGTTTGATGTTCCGGGTTCCACTGCGCATCAAAACCATCACTGTACTGTACCGTGGAAATAAACCCGGCCTTTTTTCCTGCAAGGCGCAGAAGCTGCCAAATTAAATAAACCGTGGTGCTTTTTCCTTCCGTGCCGGTAACGCCGACAAGGATTATTTTTTCTGCCGGAAATCCGTAATATGAAGCAGCAATAGACGACATGGCAAAGCGGGAATCTGTTACCCGGATAAAGACAGTATCCCGGAGTGTTTGTTCCGGAATTCCTGTATTGCAAAAATCATTTATATTCAGTTCGTGCTGATGAACAACAACTCCGGTTCCCTTTGCCAGTACATCGCCAATATAAGCATGGCCGTCTGTATGGAGACCCGGCAGGGCAAAGTACAGGCTTCCTTTCTGTACTTTCCGGGAATCATATTCCAGGCTTGTAATTACGGGATTCCCTTCGCCCTGTTTTTTGATTAATCCTGCTTTCCGGCTTACTTCGGCGGTAAAAAAGTCATAGAGATTCATGTGCAGCTAAGCCTATCACAGTAAGGAAAGATTGAAAAGCAATGTACTGGAATTG
>WRIB01000077.1 GCA_009782955.1 Treponema sp.
CGTGATTACCCGCCTGGTTGGACAAGGCAGGGTTGTCACAATAAGGAGTGTTTTTTATGAAAAAGACAATCAAATTGATTATTGCCCTTGTTGCAGTAATTGGGTTTTCTTTTGCTGCTTGCGACAACGGTTCTACAAGCAGTGGTGGGAAAAGTTACAGTGGTATTGCAGCGACACTTTCTGATTATCCTACATATGAAGCTATTTTCTCCACTACACTTTCTGTTGGAGAGTTTAAAATCCTTAACGAAGACAATTTGGAAACAAAGGCCTTAGCAGCTGCAGCTGCAGATGAAGATAATGATCCTGCTATGGCTTCAAATCTTTCCGAAATAGATTATATTTTGGATATGTGTATAGGATATTCCGTCATAGATTCCACAGAGAAAAGTACAATTTTAAATGAACTGAACAGTAAAGGTGCCTGTGTGGGTGTAGCACGAAGAATTGGGAAGGTAGTTGTTCTTGCCTTTAAAGAAGATTAATGGCAGCGCGGTGTGTCTGACACCGAAATCGTGTAGCGTTGTCGTCTTAACGGAACACTGCATATAGGGTTGCTGGAAGGCTGATTTGTCAGATTCCTCCAGGTTCAAATCCAGGGCGCTTACCTTGCTCTTTTCCGGGTTTAATGTGGATATATGTATGACAGATGCTCTGCTATAAATTGTGGTTTTTGCGGCCAATTACATCCCACTGAGTTACAAACATTGCCACAAGCATAAAACCAAAACCAAGCAAGGTAAACGAGCCGGGTTTTTCATTCCTCAGTAGTATGCCCCCTACCGCTGCAAAACATCCCTCCAGGCATAGGATAATTGTAGCGTGAGCAGGCGGCGCATCTTTTTGCGCCACAACCTGCAAGGTATAGGCAATGCCCACCGAAGCAATACCGCCGTAGAGTATCGGGATTACGGCACCGCTTACGGGGTGCGATAAAAAGCCGCCACTCCCAACAAGAGCGAGAAGTGTTGGGAATGGCGTCCATTGCTGCGCAGTAAAATCCTCTGCTATGTACGCCGCCAATGGGCGCGCCCAGTTAACCACAAAAGGTTCCAGAACAAACGCCGCAAGAATCGAAAAAGCGCCGCACCAGGCAAACTGTCCGGCAGAAAGAACCAACGGATCGATTTTCTGCACCAGATGATCGATCACCAGAATATGAACAGCCCAAAACGAAGCGCTTATCAAAATAATTAAATCACCCGGATTAATTGACGATACATTACCTGCCGCAAAAATAAAATAAAGCCCGATAAACGCAAAAACCATGCCAATCCAGGTTGGCAGTCCGGTCTTTTTTCCGATAAAAATTCCAAACACCGGCGTAAGCACTACATAAAAACCGGTTATAAACCCGGCGTTTCCCACCGTTGTAAAGATCATCCCAATTTGCTGAAACATCACCGCAACAAAGAGTATAGTCCCCGCGATTAACGTCATCCTGACCTGAGCAAGATGACCGGTATTGTGCGGAGTTGACAGAATACCCCGTGTTTTAAAAAACAAAATAAGCGGAACAAGAGAAAGCGTTCCCAAAGGAAACCGCACAGCGTTAAATGTAAACGGCCCTACATAATCCATACCGGCAGACTGAGCCACAAAACCAAAACCCCAGAGTCCCGCAGTAATCAAAAGAAGTATATCCGCCCTAAGAGCTCGTTTATTCATTAAGCAAAAGCCAAAGCTGCTTTAATGTGGATTTTTTGTAACTCCGGATAATCCTCCAGTATCTCCTGTTCGGTCATACCAGCGGAAAGCCATTGAAGAATATCTCCAACAGTTATACGGGTTCCTTTTATACAAGGTTTTCCAAATCTTATTTCATTATCAATGACGATATGAGTTCGCAATTCATTCATGTTTTTATAATACTGTAAAAAATCTATAATAACAAGTTACACTAAAAGTTTTGCGTCCTTGATTTCTTCCTCTTTCCCATGTATACTATAGAAATGAAAAATCCCCGCCAGTTTTTTTGGGCTATCCCGGTTTTGCTCCTGCTGTCCATTATTGCAACAGAAACGCTGGCTCAGGATACTTCTGATAATGCAACAGCGTGGATCATTCCCATTGTTGGAGACATTGAACCGTCCATGGTTACTTTTGTCCGCAGGGAAGCGCGCCGTGCATTGGATGAGGGTGCGGATTATCTGGTTTTCGACATTGATACCTTTGGGGGCCGTGTCGATTCGGCGTTGCAGATTACTTCGTTTATCATGTCCATAAAAAAGGCAAAAACCGTTGCCTGGATTCGCAATACCGAAACTTCAATGGGAGTAAGCTGGTCGGCAGGGGCGCTTATTGCGCTTTCCTGTTCCCAAATCTACATGGCCAGCGGTACATCAATGGGCGCCGCTGCTCCGGTTACTATCGGCTCAGACGGCAAGACAGAAGGAACGGGCGAAAAAACCGTTGCAGCGGTTCGTTCCCAAATTGCAGCATTGGCGGAAAAGAACGGCCACCCCACAGGAATTGCCCTTGCAATGGTGGATTATGATGTGGAGCTTTGGGAAGTAACCGTTGACGGCGTTGTAAAGGCGCTGACCCTTACCGAATTGGAAAAACTTGAATCATTAAAACCCGGCGAGGCAGGAGCACCGAAAGAAATACGCAGAGTAGGGATCGTTTCCCCGGTGGGAAAACTCCTTTCACTCACCGCCGGGGAAGCATACCATCTGGGTCTTACCCGCGGCCTTGCTGAAGACCATGAAGAATTACTCGATCTGATAGGCGCTACTATGGTACTCGAAGAAAGTGTTCCCAGCGCATGGGATTCGGTTATCTCCTTTTTGGTTTCCGGTGCGGTACAGGGTTTGCTCATTCTCGTTGGCCTTGTTATGGTTTTTTTGGAAATGCAAAGCCCCGGATTCGGCATACCGGGAACTACAGCAGTGGTCTGTTTTGTATTGGTTTTTGGATCGAGCTTTCTGCTGGGCCGGGTCGGCTCACTGGAAATAATCCTCTTTATGCTGGGACTGGGCCTTTTGGCCGTGGAGATATTCATTATTCCGGGCTTTGGCGTAGTTGGCATTTCCGGCCTGGCCTTTATTGCACTATCATTAATTCTTTCGATGCAGGATTTTATTATCCCGCAATTTGAATGGGAGTGGGCTTTAATGGGCCGTAATGCTATAGTAGTATGTGCAGGGCTTCTTGCGGCAATTACCGGAATTGCAATTATTGCCCTGTTGGGACCAAGAACAAAGATGTTTAACCGACTTACATTAAATACCCAAATAGAACAAACCGCCAGCGAAGGCGGCGGCTGGCAGGAAGACGGCAGTATTGAATCGGACTTTTCGAAACTTGCTGGAAAAACAGGCAAAACTGTTACCGTACTGCGTCCAATCGGCAAAGCCGAAATAGAAGGAACAACCTTCCAGGTCGAAACCAACGGTTCCTTTGTTAATATGGGAAAAGAAATTAAAGTCGTTAAAGTTAAGGGAAATAATATTATTGTAAGGAGTATATAAATGGGTAGTGTAACAATTGGCGTTTTGATAGTTGCCGTAATAATTGGGCTTTTGGCAATTGGTTTTTTAATGCTCTTTTTCCGTTTTTTCGGACTGTGGTTCAGGGCGCTCCTGTCCGGCGCTCATGTAGGGCTGGGACGTCTTGTAGGAATGTGGCTGCGTAAAGTAGATCCCAGTGTTATTGTAGATTCACGAATTATGCTTACCAAGGCAGGTATTGATGTTTCTTCCGATATGCTGGAAACCCACTTCCTTGCCCGCGGAAATGTCAGAAAGGTAAGCCAGGCGATGGTTGCAGCCAACAAGGCCAACATCCCTCTGCCTTTCCAGCGGGCCGCCGCCATCGATCTGGCCGGCAGGGATGTGTATGAAGCGGTAAAAACCAGTGTAAACCCCAAGGTAATCGACTGCCCCGATTCATCAAAAGGAAAAGTTACCATCGATGCAGTGGCAAAAGACGGCATTCAACTTTGCGTTAAAGCAAGGGTTACCGTACGCTCCAACATTGAACGTCTTGTCGGCGGCGCCACAGAAGAAACAATTGTCGCCCGTGTCGGCGAAGGCATTGTAACCACCATCGGTTCTTCCGAATCGTATAAGGCGGTAATGGAAAATCCGGACACTATTTCCAAAACAGTACTAACAAAGGGACTGGATGCAGGAACAGCTTTTGAAATCCTTTCTATTGATATAGCCGACATTGACGTTGGCGAAAATGTCGGCGCCAAACTTCAGGCGGATCAGGCCGAAGCTGACAAGCGCCGTTTCCAGGCGGAAGCGGAAAAACGCCGCGCTGCAGCCCAGGCGCAGGAACAGGAAATGCTTGCCCTTGTTCAGGAAAACCGTGCAAAGGTAGTTCTTGCGGAAGCCCAAATTCCGTTAGCCATTGCCGATGCATTCAAAAACGGCCACCTGGGAGTAATGGATTATTACCGGCTTAAAAATATTCAGGCCGATACTGACATGAGGTCTTCGATAGGAACATCAAAGTAATAATATGAGAGGGCTTTTCGAAAACATACAGTTTTTAATTCCTCTTGCATTAATAATTGCCGTACAAGTTATCAGAGCAAGAAATGCACAAGATAAAAAACAACAGAAAAAAACCGGTGGTTTGGGTGAATTAATAAAAAAAATCCAGGAAGCCCAACAAAATCCTGAATATGGTAAAGCTCTGACAGAGGCCACCGAGGTGTATATACCTCCTAAACCTCAGCAACAACCAAGAGCCGCTAGGAAGCCCATTTCAAAACATGTTCGCCCGCCTGCCAGACCGGTGGAAGCAAAGAGGGTACATAAATCATCAGTCAAAACTCAGTTCAGCCAAAATGAAGCAACTGGATATGGGAAACTTTCTTCCGAAGAAAAATCAAACATTGATTCAGTTACAACTGCACAGGTTAAACCGGTTGCTCAACAATCTTTGCAGACCGGGTTATCATTGCAGGGATTAACCCCCCTGCAGCAAGCCATTGTTTGGTCGGAAATTCTTGGTCCGCCAAAGGGGGTATCTATTTCATGAAATTGTTAATTGCTGATGATTCCTTGATGATGCGGAAAGCCGTGGAACGTTCTCTGGCGGAAAAAAACTTTACCCTGGTTGGTTCCGCCGCAGATGGTGAAGAAGCCTTGCGAATATTTAAAGAGACCCTTCCGGATCTGGTAACTCTGGACATTTCCATGCCCAAGATGGACGGCATTACTGCTCTTGTTGAAATGAAAAAGATCAAACCCGATGCCAAGATCCTTATGGTTACGTCCCAAACAGACACTGCCTCCGCAACAGAAGCCACGGAAAAGGGAGCTTCCGGTTATCTGGGAAAACCTTTTACTACCGAACAGATGCTTGCCAAAGTAAACGAGATATTAGGGTCTTAATTTACGGGTTACCACATAATCTCGTAGTTCAAAGGCTGCTCCAACACGAGAAGATCCACAAGGGCAATGTCAAACCGCGCTTCTCTGCCGGAGTACGTGCCTCCCTTAACGGACTTTACCGTTCCCGGCATGGTAATTGTTGCAGTAACTCTGGAAGCGGCAATTTCCGCTGCCAATGGTTTGCCGTAAACCGATTCCACCAACACCAAATAATCGGCTTTGGAAAGCGCTTCTCCTGTTGCAGCAGGAGCCATAAGGGCGGAAATGTAATCCACAGCTTCGGGATAAATCTGCGTCAGGAGCTGCGGGGCAATGCTTCGGTTTAGGTGTATCGCAAGTCTGCCGGATGATGCACCAGCTTCATATTGCACAAAACGATTTACCCCTGAATTAAGCAGATCGCTTATACGGCTTATTCCGATTGTTCCTTCAATTCTTTCCTGGCCTGCATTTCGTAAAGCGGAAGATGCTATGCCTCTTGCAGATGTCAGCGAACGGTTCAGCGCTGCCGCATCCAGTACAGATCCGGATTGAGCACCGCTCAGAGAAGAAAAACTCCGGATCAGGGCGATCATATTAGGTTCCAGCCCGGCCTGTAATTGCACGCTGCCCGATCCATTTTGAACAAGCTGTGCATTTATCCTTGCCGAACAGGATGGTAAGAAAACAACAATTGTTAAAATTGGTAAAACCCGTAAATATTTGTTCATTAAAGGCCTCATACACTAAGTATAACAACGACAGGAAAGAGATGTAACAGAATAGAATGAATGGCTGATTATGGCTGTTAGCTTAAGGGTTTCCTAAAATCTCCGGACAGGCCAGAATTGATTATAACTTGTTTTAGAGGCAGTATTTCGGCTCTCAGCTAAAAAATCAAAATAATAAGCAGAAGTAAAATCTTCTTCCGACGATTCCGATGAAGACCAATAATAATAATAAGAATAATAAGGGGACCACAAACCCTTTAAATACAGATTGTTATACATTAATTCCAACTCATCAATACTTGGTAAAAACCAATCATTGTAACCATTACATGAAAGAATATTACATAACTTTGCCGCACTTCCGCCATTATTACCTTCATATGCTACAATTAATCTGGTATTATCTTTACCTGTTCCAACACCAAAACTGGTTCCTAAATAGTCATCATTGGTAAATGCATAACATGCTGAATAAGATACATATGGATTATCTTCCGGTGCCGCTTCCAGATACCTCCAGCCGTCGGAAAACCTTCCCTTGTCGTAAAATATTCGGCCGCCGGCAGGACCTTTTTCACCTATGCTGTATGCACTGGGAAAGAACGGGTTGGTGCAGGTTGTAGTACAAATTAAAATAATCCCTGCAAGTACGAAGATACCTTTTCTTTTTACACAATTCATTAACATGTGCGTCATTCGTTGATCCTTCTTATAATCAATGTCTGAATCCCGCAACAATCCCAATACCAAAAGCAAAAGGATAACCAATCCGTACATGAGGTTCCGCGAAGAAAAGCTCCCCTAAAACCAGGCGGTACCCGCCATGTATGCCAAATAAAGGCTCAAAAAACGTTTTCTCATCCCTAAGATTAATAATGGAAAGCCCAAGGTTACCTTGTATAAAAAAACCTTTATGAAAAGAAGAAAAATACCGGCGCCCTATAATTGCCATTTCCAGAACGCCGTTATCATAGGAATCTCCGCTCATGGTAACGTTAATACCTGCGGCAAACTGCTGAAACAGATTAACGTCAAAGCCTAGAATTGCTCCGCCTCCAGCACCATTTTCGGCATTCAAGTTCACTTCAACGCCATAACCAAACGCTATTTTTTTATCCTGGGCAAAAGAGCTTATGCCCAGGATAAAAACCAAAGCAACCGTTATCAGCGCTTTTTTCATTACCAGTTCCGCCGCTTGCTTACTTAACTATTTAGTCGCTTTTCAATGGCGTCCAATTCGTCGTACAACTCTTTGGGGAGTTTGTCGCCAAATTGAGGATAGTGATTTTGTCGTACATCGGCAATTTCCTGTTTCCAGCCTTCGATGTCCACAGAACAAAGTTCCTCCATTACATCAGCGCTTATACCGGCGGGCGGCTCAATGGTACCCGGCTTGGGAAGGTTACCGATGGGTGTTTCCACATAGTTGTCCTTGTCATCGCAGCGGTCAAATACCCATGCAAGCGCACGGCTATTTTCGCCGTAACCGGGCCACATGAATTTGTCGTCCTTGTCTTTCCGGAACCAGTTGCAGAAAAAGATCTTCGGTAGTTTGTCGGTATTACCGGCAGCTTCAGCTTTCTGACCAAGCTTGATCCAGTGCTTAAAGTAATCGCCCATGTGGTAACCGCAGAACGGCAGCATGGCGAACGGGTCGCGGCGAATTGTTCCGGCTTTAAGATCCAGCGCCGCTGCGGTAATTTCCGAACCGGTTATGGAACCCATAAACACACCATGTATCCAACTCCTGCTCTGATTGATAAGGGGAATTGTTTTGGGCCTGCGTCCGCCAAAGAGAAATGCACTGATTGGTACACCTTTGGGATCTTCCCATTCATCGGCAATAACCGGACATTGGCTGGCCGGTGCGGTAAAGCGGGCGTTGGGGTGTGCGATTTCTTCACCCTTGGGACTCTTGTCGGTTTGGGGGGCAGGCTTTGTCTGGCCTTTCCAGTCAATGATTTCTTTTCCAGGTGCACCATGACCGATTAATTCCCACCAGGTATCGCCGTCTTCGGTAAGGCCGCAGTTGGTAAAAATTGTATTCTTCTTTACCGATTCCATCGCGTTAAAGTTGGAATCATCATTGGTTCCCGGGGCAACACCAAAGAAACCAGATTCAGGGTTAATGGCATAGAGCCTGCCGTCTGCGCCGAATTTCATCCAGGCGATGTCGTCGCCAACAGTCTGGACTTTCCAGCCCGGCAGGGTTGGGATTAACATGGCAAGGTTTGTCTTACCGCAGGCCGACGGGAAGGCGCCGGTAATGTATTTAACTTTTCCTTCGGGATTAGTGATTTTTAATATAAGCATATGTTCGGCAAGCCAGCCTTCGTCCCGGGCCAGTACGCTGGCAATACGCAGCGCCAGACATTTTTTACCCAAGAGGGCGTTCCCGCCGTAACCTGAGCCGTAAGACCAGATCTCTCTTGTTTCGGGGAAGTGGGAAATATACTTTTTATCGAGAGGAGCGCAAGGCCACTTGCCGTTATCTGCTTCTCCGGCAGCCAAGGGCTTACCTACGGAATGAAAACAGGGAACATAGAAACCATCACTGCCCAGGACATCCAGAACCTTGGCTCCTACCCTGGTCATAATATGCATATTCACCACAACGTAGGGTGAATCGGTAATTTCGACACCGATTTTGGCAATATCCGAACCTACCGGCCCCATGGAGAAAGGAATTACATACATTGTCCGGCCTTTCATACAACCGGTGTACAGGTCTTTCATGGTTTTTTTCAATGCATCAGGATCAATCCAGTTGTTGGTCGGACCCGCATTATCCTGGCTTTTACTTGCAATATAGGTACGGTTTTCAACCCGTGCAACGTCAGAAGGATCGGAGCGAAACAGATAACTGTTCGGTTTTGCTTTAAGCGGCGTAGCAAGCCCTGCATCAACAAGGAGTTTAATCATACTATCGTATTCGGCCTGGGTTCCATCGCAGACTTCTACCGAATCCGGGGTCATAAGGGCCGCAGCTTCTTCAATCCATTTTTTTAAACCGGCATGTTTAAGCACTTCTATTTTCATAATTCCTGATATCTCCTTATTTTTGTGTTTTCTTTACTAGGTATAGTATAATACCAGATTTAAAAAAGACTCAAGATCCTTCTGTCAATTTATACTCAATCAACTTATATTCTATGGAATCCACCAGGGCACTGCGGCTGGCATCGATAATATCGTCCGATACGCCCACTGTAGTCCACGAATGATGCCCGTCCGAGGATTCAATTAATACGCGGACTTTCGCCGCTGTAGCCGCTCCTCCGTCAATAACCCGAACCTTATAATCGGTAAGCCGCACATGTTCCAGACTGGGATAAAAACGCCGCAGAGCCCGGCGAAGCGCATTGTCCAGGGCATGAACCGGACCGTTTCCTTCGGCGGCAGCAACTTCATCCTGTCCATCTACCCAAACCTTAACCCAGGCATGACAACAGGCAATATACTTGCCTGTAGGATGTTCACTCATTACCCTGTAGGCCAGAAGCGAAAAGAGCGGTTTGTATAAACCCAATTCCCGGCATACCAACAGTTCAAAACTTGCATCAGCCCCTTCAAAAGCCCAGCCGGAAGCTTCCATAGTTTTTATTTTTTCTGCAACAGCTTTTACCGCCTGATGATCCCTTTTTATGGATGGATCGATTTTCCTCGCCCTCTCGGCAATTGCAGAACGGCCCCCAACCTCACTCATCAAAAAATGACGATCGTTGCCTACCAGCATGGGATCGATATGCTCAAAAGAACTGTTTACTTTAAGAACCCCATCACCATGCATTCCGCCCTTGTGGGAAAAAGCCGATGAGCCCACATAGGGCATGGAAGAAGAAATGGGTACATTGGCAACTTCCGCAACCATACGGGTAATTTCGGAAACCCGGGAAAGCCTGTTATCCGGCAGACAAGAATAACCCATTTTTATCTGGAGGCTTGGAATCAGCGCAGCAAGACTTGTATTGCCGCAGCGTTCTCCAAAGCCAATCAAAGTTCCCTGCACATGCGTACAGCCCGCCTCTACCGCCGCAATTGAGACAGCAATGGCAAGCCCTGTATCATTATGCGCATGAATACCAACAAAAGGGGCCTGGTTTCCCAATACCTTAAGTGCAGCTTCCACCCCGGCGCTTATTTCACCGGGAAAAGAACCGCCGTTGGTATCACAGAGTATAATGCGATCCGCACCTGCCTTGAATGCTGTTTCCAAAGTAGTCAGAGCATACGCAGGATTTGACTTCCAGCCATCAAAAAAATGTTCTGCATCAAAAAAAACAATCCGCCCTTTGGATTTAAAATACTCGACGGTTTCATAAATCATGGCAAGGTTTTCTTCTTCACTTACCCGAAGTACTTCTTTTACATGGAAATCCCAGCTTTTACCAAAAATAGAAACAGCTTCCGTTTCAGCTTTTAACA
>WRIB01000078.1 GCA_009782955.1 Treponema sp.
CAAAGTGTTCCTCCGCAATAAAGGGGAGGTAATGGTGGATAATCCCATGGAATACCCCGACGAAGGCCAGGTTGAAGGAGCGGAGGAACCCTATATCAGGGCAGAGGTAATAACCCCGGCTACATACCTTGGAAACATCATGAGCCTTTGTCTGGAAAAACGGGGGGTTCAGACAGGAATGAGCTACCTTGACGAAAAACGTGTAGAGCTTATTTACGATATGCCCCTCTCCGAAGTGCTTTTTGATTTTTACGACCGTCTGAAAAGTACCAGCCGCGGTTATGCATCATTTGACTATGAAATTACCGGCTATAAACCGACATCATTGGTAAAGCTCGACATACTCCTTAATGGCAAACAAGTGGATGCCCTTTCCCAGTTGGTTTTTAAGGAACGCGCACAGGCAAGGGCACGAATGGTCTGCGAACGGCTGGTGGACGAAATACCCCGGCAGCAGTTTAAAATACCTATCCAGGGTGCAATAGGCAGCCAGATAATAGCAAGAGAAACGGTAAATCCGCTCCGCAAAGACGTTCTTGCCAAATGTTACGGAGGTGATATTACGCGCAAACGAAAGCTGCTGGAAAAACAAAAAGAAGGCAAAAAACGTATGCGGATGGTAGGAGATGTAGAACTGCCCCAAAGCGCATTCCTGGCAGTGCTTAAAAACAAGGAAGAATAGGAGATTAAATGAAAAAACAAATGTTTGCCGGGTTTAATGGTATATTGTTATTTTGTTTAGTAATTATTTCCTGCGGCAGTGATAGTGAATATGAATTATTCTATTTGGCTGATTATCAAAAAGTCGGCGAAAGCGTTGCTGAAAAAACATGGATAGAAGATGAATATGATTGTTCTAACTTTTCTGTGCAATTTTACCAGAATTGTTATAAAGCAGGATTGCCATGCCGGGTACGCTCCGGAGATTCCGGCGGAAAAGGTTTTTCCGGTGGAAGACATGCATGGAATTCTGTGCTGATTGATAGAAAATGGGTCGATTGGGAACCGCAAATTAATGATATACATTACGGTCATACAAAAACATCAACCAGTGTTGGCGGTGCATTTAGCGATTATACATATGAAGAACTAACAAGAATAATGTATGAATTAATAGGGAGAACTGTTCCAAAAAATATAATAGACACCCATGAGATTGACAAATATCTGTATGAAAACTCCCCATTTCATTATTATTTTGGCGGGCGTCGTTTTGGCTTGGATATTTCTCTTTCCGGTTATGATTTAGCTTATTTCCAAGCTAATTTACCAAATAATGGCGATGGCAAATTTTTTATATCATCGGCGGATATGAAGGTGCATTGGGTATATAGAATGAGCAATATTTTTTATGTTGTTGTAAATATAAGATCAATCGATCCTGTAGACGGGCGTAGTATTATTCAGGATAACGTTGATTTTTCTGAAGAAGGTATTTTCTTGCCAATTGATCCTTTCTTGTGGCCACAACTATGAAAGCAATAAAATACATAGCAATGCTTTTTCTTGTTATTTTACTTAGTTGTACCGGAACTCCCCAAGATTCGGCTGTTGACAATCCTGATGCTTCTGGATGTTTCACCGCTGATACCGCCGATGACCCGGATTCTCTGACAGATGCTGCTAATCAGGAGGATGAAGAGGTTGACTATTTCGAAGAAGGCGTGTTTTTTACAATTGATCCTTCTATGTGGCCAAGGGATTAAGTCATACAGCCAATTTCTTTGCATTTAACCCCAAAAAGGTACTTTACCATGTGTAATAAAAATTGTAATATTTAACCATGATTTTTCCGCTTGAAGAACTGATTGAATACAAAGAAAATATGTATGAAATAACCTGTGCTGCTTCACGCCGGGCGTATCAGCTGTCTATGCTAAGTGACCCGGAAATAGAAGAAAACGAAGGAAAAGTAGTTTCTCTTGCCGCTCAGCAGGTTTTTACCAAGGAGATAGAATTCCGTATTGAGGAAACTCAAGCTCCTTAACAAAACCGGTTCCGCTCCTATGCCGGTTTTCCTCCTCTTTGGCCCTACTGCATCGGGTAAAACTGCTCTGGCAGAAGAGCTTTTTACCGGTTCCGGCGCCGTTTGTCAAGCTGAAATTATTTCCGCCGATTCCATGCAGGTTTATCGGGGTATGGACATTGGTACCGCCAAATCGCCGCCGGCTTTGCTCGCAAAGCTTCCACATCATCTTATTAATATCCGAAATCCCGACGAACAGTTCAATGTTGGAGACTTTGTCCGCCTGGCAGACAAAGCTTGCTCAGAAATAGCTGCCCGTTCTGCTCTGCCGGTATTATTGGGCGGAACAGGTTACTACCTGAAAAATTTTATCTTTGGTTTGCCATCCGCTCCCCCTTCTGATACAGGGATTAGGGAAAAGCTTAAAGCAGAGCTGGCGCAATGCGGGCCGGAAAAACTATTTGAACGCCTCGCTGCGTTGGATCCGATATCGGCAGAAAAAATACATATAAACGACAGCTACAGACTTATAAGGGCTCTTGAAGTTTGTATGGTATCAGACTGTCCGCTAAGTTCCTTTTCTCAGGGAAGAGCAAAAAGACCGTTATACCATTTTTTAATTGCCGGGTTACGATTGTCCAGAGATGAACTGTATAAAAGGATCAATAAACGCTGCGAAGATATGTTTCGGGACGGTCTTGCCGAAGAAGTGGAAAACCTTTATAAAAAGGGGTTTACGCCGGACGATCCGGGACTGCGTGCCATTGGATACCGGGAGTTTTTTGTAGAAAGCGAAGAGAAGTCTAAAAAATGGCGTCTGAGCAATGATAGGGAAGGGATAAAGTCATTAATTGCCCAAAACAGCCGCCGTTATGCCAAAAGACAGGAAACTTTCTTTGCCGGAATTCCCGATGTTGTTTGGGTTTCTAGCGAAGGTTCCCCACTTGACCTTTTATCTTCACTTATTCATACTGAATTCAACGCTAAACCTTAAGGAGAGGATAAAGTGCCCTGCGGAAGAAAACGCAAACTCAGAAAAATTGCCACTCATAAACGTAAGAAAAAACTCAGAAAAAACAGACATAAAAGTAAATAGTTTGTAAGTTCTAAAACTAACAGAGTTTTGGAATAAGCCCCTCGCCCTAAAACGGCGTGTGCATAAAGCGTCCCTAAATGAATTTACTGGCTGCCTCATACAAAGAACACCCCGGTATAAAACTTCCGAATGGGGTGTTTTTACATTTTTCTAGACCATTGATAATGTCAATTATCAACTGTACTCCGGATTCATTTTATCCGCCTTCCAGGACATTCACTCCGGAAGAGGCTGCGGAACGAGCTTTTGTTGCCGAGTCAGAAGGTGCTGATATCGTTGATTTTGGAGCCGAATCAACGCGGCCTGGTTATATACCTATTGACGAAGAAGAAGAAATTAGACGTCTTATCCCTGCTCTGCGTCTTTTCCGCAGGCAATCTTCACTTCCTGTATCTGTGGATACCCAAAAAACAACAGTGGCCCGCCTGGCCCTGGATGAAGGGGCTGATATAATAAACGATGTTTCTCCTCTTTCAGATAAGGGTATAATAAGCCTTTGTGCAGAAAAAAATGCGGCGCTTGTCTTGGTTCATAATGGTTCTGCATCTGAAACGCACAAGTTTCTGCATACTATGGCTGAACAAGGAATAGAAGCTGGTATGGAAAAAGCTAACATTATTTTCGATCCGGGTTTTGGTTTTGGAAAATCAACAAATGATAATATTTTCCTGCTCAATCGGCTTGAAACAATAAAGCATGAGGATTATCCTCTTCTTGTAGGGCTTTCGCACAAGCGTTTTATCGGGGAATTAACAGGAAAGGAAGAGGAAGGACGTCTGGCGGGTACAATAACCGCTAATGCCCTTGCCATTATTGGAGGAGCGAATATTATCCGGGTTCACGATACAGCTGCCGCGTTGGACATGGTAAAAGTAATAAGCGCTGTGAAAAAAGAAGCCCGACAGGGATAAGGTAATAATGAATTGGCTTCAAACATTGACAGAATGGTATAACCGTTTTACTCCATTTCTTGACATCGCTATCCTGGCTTTTCTTATATATAAAGTATACGATCTTCTTTTAAAAACACAGGCCGGGCAATTAATTCGCGGTGCAATATTTCTTGCCTTGATCTACGGGTTCGCTTATCTTTTAAAACTAAGTACATTGCAATGGCTGCTGAATATTCTAGCACCGGGACTCTTTGTTATAATAGCTATTGTTTTTCAGCCGGAATTACGAAAAATATTTGTACGTTTGGGTCAGGGAGAATTTTTCCGTTTGGACAATAAACCCCGGCTGGGGCAGCTGGAAGCTGTTGTAACAGCTGCAGAAATACTTTCGCAGCAACGCAGGGGGGCACTGGTAGTATTTCCGCGGAAAATGAACCTCCGTGATTTTATTGAAACAGGAACAAAACTGAATGCTGATCTATCATCCAGTCTTATTGTAACAATTTTTGCTTTTGACGGACCTCTCCATGACGGCGCTCTTTTTATGCACGGCGGCAGAATAGCAGCAGCAGGCTGCCTCCTTCCGCTTTCGGAACAGCAGGATATACGGAAAAGTTTTGGAACAAGGCATCGTGCGGCATTGGGGATGTCTGAACAAAGTGATGCTGTAATACTGGTTGTTTCGGAAGAATCAGGAGCCATTTCACTGGCTTATGAATCAAAATTGTACTATGACCTTTCTCCGCTGGAAGTTCAACGGAAATTAAAGGAACTGCTGGATAAAAATGTACGCGGCAGCAGAAGAGAAGAAGCTGAAAAAATCAGCGAGATTTCTCCCGTATTGGGAGATGATTCATGATACTTCATAAAACATAAGGTATAATGTAGAATTATGGCAGACTATAAAAGAATCTTTGTCCGTGTAACAGAAAACTGGCCTGCCAAAGTACTTTCTGTTGTTGCTGCAATATTTCTCTTTGCCTTTCACCGGATGAACGATATTCAGGAACGTTTTTTTACGGTTCCGCTTCATTTGGATATTTCCGGAAATTTTTTGCCAAGCAGCGTTTATCCCCAGAATGTACGTGTAATATTGAGGGGAAACAATAGTATATATAATATTTCAGAAAATGATATTGAAGCGCATCTTGATTTAACAAAATATTCAGAGCCTGGAGTTTACAGGACGCAGATTTCAATATTAAGAAAAGGAAATGCTGCAGAAATGGATATTTTGGAAATTACCGTTGATCCGGCAGAAATATCGCTTGACATTGATTCAAGAATCAGCAAAACAGTGCCGCTTGTTCCGAATTTTCAGGGTTTTCTTGAACAAGGTTATGAAATAATTTCCTATGCTTTGGAACCAAAACAGGTAGTCATTGACGGTCCTGAAAAACTGCTGCTTCCGGTATTCGAAATAAAAACAGATTTAATTGATTTGCGGGGGCGCAACAGCGATTTTTCATCTAATGTTCGTATTATAAACCCCAGCCAACTTATCAGAATAAGAGGCGATTTAACAGCGGAATTCCGTTGTTTCATTAAAGAATTGATAATTATACATAATTTTAACAATCTTCAGATAAATATCAGAAATCTTGACGATTCGTTTGAAGCAATATTGTATCCGCCTGCGGCTTCGGTAAGAATTCAGGGTGAACAAAGTATGCTCGAAGGAATCAGCGCGAGCATGCTTTCGATTGGTATAAATTGCGGCGATATAAAAGAATCCGGACTGTACGAACTGCCTCTTTTTGTTGAAGAAGGAATGGAATTAAAAGTTGATCGTATAGAGCCGGAATTTATAAAAGTTGAAATACATCAAAAAGAAACAAAACAAACAGGAATTAATTAATGATTAAAGGAATTGGTGTTGACGCAGTTAAAATTTCTCGGATGGAAAAATGGGTAAAAAATCCATATTTATTGGAGCGTTTTTTTGACGTTAGGGAAGTAAAAATTATGCAGGAGCGGGGTAAGGGTATGGTTTGTTCTTTGGCTGCCCATTTTGCTGCAAAAGAAGCATTTGGCAAAGCATTGGGAACAGGTTTTACAGGGATAAAATTAAGCGATATTATGATACTGAACCGGAATAATGAAAAGCCGCTTTTTCATGTAGAAGGCAGTGCACTGGAAGCAATGAAAACATGCGGAGCCAGCAAGGTTCATGTTTCACTTACTCATGACGGAGACATGGCTTTAGCTTTTGTGGTTTTGGAGGTCTGATAATGCCGACTGATGATATTAAAATATCTTTTATATCCAAAGAAACATATAATTGCCCTGTCTGCGATAATAGCTTTAACCGGGAAGAATTGCGTTCCGGCAGGATTATTGCAGGGGCAATCACCGATGAACTCCACCGTCTGTATGAACCATCAGCAAAATATGGAGTGATATACCCTTTGGCGTATCAGGCAACGGTTTGTCCTGAATGCTGGTTTGCTTCTATGGAAAAAGATTTTCAAAATCTGCCGGAAAAAGCAATAGAAAAGGCAAAAGATCATACTCAAAAACGAATGCAAAATGTACGGCTTATTTTTCCTTCAACTGATTTTACCAAACCCAGAGACCTTATTAACGGCGCTGCCTCTTTTTATCTTGTGCTGTCATGTTATGATTATTATACCAAAGAGTTTTCGCCGACTATAAAACAGGCAATTGCGGCCATCCGTGCCGGCTGGATGTTGGATCGAATAAACGATAAATATCCGGGTTTTCATTATGACTGGCTGGCAGTATTATTTAAGAAAAAATCACAATTTTTATATAGCGATGCTATTCTGAAAGAACAAAGCGGAAAAGAAACCCTTTCGGGTATTAAAAACTTTGGCCCTGATACCGATAAAAATTATGCCTATGAAGGTGCACTTTACCTGTCGGGATTACTCAAACTCAAGTACGGGCAGAGAGAAAGGCTCGAAGAAAGGATAGAATCCCTTCAGGATTCAAAGAGAACAATAGCCAAAATGTTTGGTCTTGGGAAATCATCCAAAAGCAAGCCGGGTCCTCTTTTGGAAAATGCCAGGGAACTCTACGATCAGATTAAAAAAGAACTAAACGAAACAGATGATTAAACGGAACATACGGCTTATTGTTGCGTATGACGGAACAGATTTTTCTGGTTGGCAGAAACAGAAAAAAGAAAGAACAGTTCAGGAAGAACTGGAAAAAGTCCTGGAAAAAATACACAAACATCCTGTAATGGTAACGGGAAGCGGCCGCACAGATGCAGGTGTTCATGCAAAAGCGCAGTCCGCCAATTTTTATACAGATATATCAAATATGAAAGCAGATCGCTTTGTTCCTGCAATGAACAGTTTACTTCCAAAAGATATACGTATTATGAATGCTTGTGAAACAAGTAATTCTTTTCATGCCCGTTTTGATGCACTTTCCAGAACATACAGGTATTTTTTTATTGTAAAACGTCAGGCGCTTCCCATGGAAAAACGCTATGCTGTACAGTTGTGGAGGCCACTTAATATCTCTCTTCTTAACGATTATTGCCGTTTTTTAAGCGGTGAATTTGATTGTACGATTTTCGCAACACCCGGCGATAAAAGCAAATCACGTTACAGATATATATTCAACGCATTGTTTTTTGCAGAATCAAATAAAATTGTTTTTGAAATACGGGCAAACGCTTTTTTATGGAAGATGGTACGTTCAGTTGCAGGGACTCTGTTATTTTATGAAGAAAATGGATTAAGCCCTGACAATTTTTTAAAAATTATTTCGTCGGGAAACAGGGCATTGGCAGGACCGACTTTGCCGCCTGAAGGGTTATTTCTATGGAATGTTGAGTACCATTAAACAGGAGAAAACTGATTTTCTTCAAGAAAAGTTTTAACAGCGCTTACGGCTTCGTCTTCGTCTTCGCCGTTAAAGGTCATGGTCATTTCATTTCCCTGTTTTAAGGTTAATGCCATTACACCGATTATACGTTTTGCATTAACCATTTTGGCGGGTGTTCCCAATTGTATGTCGCTTTTGTATTTTGCCGCAAGTTTTACCAATAGGCCCGCAGGCCTTGCGTGAAGGCCCATTTCATCATCAATTCGATATTTTATTTCCTGCATGATTACTCCATTTCCCTGATACGTTTTCGCAAACTTAAAATAAAAGTTGGAGACACCGAAAGTTCATCGTATCCCATTTTTACAAACGCGGCGGTCATTTCCGGATCCGAAGCCAGTTCACCGCAGATTCCGGCCCAAATTCCTGCCTTATGTGCACTTTCCACAATCATCTCCAACAATTTGATCAGCGCCGGATGATGTGTGTCAAGATATTTTTCCAAATCAGCATTTTGCCTGTCTATTGCAAGTGTATATTGTGTAAGATCGTTGGTTCCTACGCTGAAAAACGCCGCTTCTTTGGCAAGATCATCTGCGCATAGAGCAGCAGCGGGGGTTTCAATCATAATACCCAGTTCAATATCTCCTGTGGATTTTCCGCTTTTTTTTACTTCTGCCCTTGCTTCTGCTGCCAATTCTTTGCACCGCTTAAGTTCCCAGACAGAAGTGATCATGGGAAACATTACCGCCATTTTGCCGAATGCAGCGGCACGGTACAAAGCCCTGAGCTGGGTTTTAAACATATCTGTTCTGTCAAGACAGATTCTTACAGCTCTGTATCCAAGAGCTGGATTTTCTTCACCGGGAAGGCCAAAATATGCAGCTTGTTTGTCTGCCCCTATATCCAAAGTGCGGATAATTACCCGCTTCCCTTTAAGGGCTTCCGCTGCAGCTTTATATGCGCTAAATTGTTCTTCCTCACCTGGGTAATCATTACGGCTCATGTAGAGAAATTCACTGCGAAAAAGGCCAATCCCTTCGGCATCATTATCTATAACCGCCTGTAAATCTTCAACACTGCCTATATTGGCGGCAATTTCTATTGTCTTTCCGCTTTTTGTAATTGTAGGAAGTCCGCGAAGGGCTTCAAGAGATTTTTCTTTAGCTTTGTCCGACTCTTCCTGTTGTTTAAGCTTTTTATTTATTACTTCATCGGGTTCGATATAAACAATCCCTGTATGACCGTCTACAGCGGCATTTTTACCGTCAAATTCTTTATTCAGAGGGATATCTGCCTGTACTATTGAAGGAATTTTGAGAATTCTTGCCAAAATGGCGGTATGAGAATTGGTAGATCCTTTTAGGGTAACAAAAGCACGGATCAATTTTTTGTCCAGGCTCAATGTGTCACTGGGTGTAAGATCTTCTGCAATAACAACAGAAGGTTCCGTCAGGACAAAGGCAGTATTAATCCCGGTTATTATGGATCCAAGACGTCGTGAAACATCTGTAATATCAGGTGCCCTGGCCTGCATGTACGGATCATCAAGAGCAGCAAACTGGTTATAGAATTGCTTGCCAACCCGATCCACCGCATAAGCCGCTCTGGAAGATTCATTCTGAATCAGGTTTTTTACAGCATCAAGAAAGTCCTCATCTTCAAGCATCATACGCTGAACATCGACGATCATCGCTTCCTCTTCTCCTACCTCTTCACGGGTTTTTTCAAAGAGTATTGCAAGCTGATCATCGGCTACTTTAATCGCATTGTTAAATGCTGCCAATTCAGCATCAGGATCCGTACAATGGCTTTTATCCATGGCAAGTTCTTCTTTAATAAACAGGGTAGCTTTGCCAAAAGCTATGCCGGAAAATACAGTTTTGCCTGAAAATTGTTCCATGATTGTAAATTTTAACATGGGAAAGAAAAAAAATCCACTAAATATCTTTATTCGTTACTTTTTGATGAGAAGTATTAAGCATTGAGCGGGAAACGGGAGTCGGACCCGCGACATCGACCTTGGCAAGGTCGCGCTCTACCACTGAGCTATTCCCGCGAAAATAAAGGCCTTTTTTGCAAAAGGTTCGATCCTTTCGCACATTAATTGTAAAAAGATCGACTTCTTCGCTGAGCCGCGAAGGGATCGAACCTTCGACCCGCAGATTAAGAGTCTGCTGCTCTACCAGCTGAGCTAGCGGCCCAAGACAGCCGCTGCTCTGCGTTCGACAGGACTCGAACCTGCGGCCTACGGATTCGAAGTCCGTCGCTCTATCCAGCTGAGCTACGAACGCTCGCATCACTTCCAGTAATCAATACTTGGTAAAAATATCATAAAAAACAAGTTTATGCAAGGCCTTTCTAAGGAAAAATTCAACGGCAGATTCCCCCTACTGAATTACCCCGATTTGCGCGGCCCTGTTTCTGGCTTCGGGGATCCAGCCCCTCAGGTTGGAAATCCGGGTGGCGTCCGACGGGTGGGTGCTGAGGAATTCCGGGGTTCCGGCACCGCCCAGTTCCGCCATGCGTTCCCAGAAGTTGACCGACATTTC
>WRIB01000079.1 GCA_009782955.1 Treponema sp.
TCTGGGTTACGATCATATCAACAAACTGATCGGCTAAATCCACATTGGACATTTCCAGTGTACCGGCAATAATTTTTCCCTTACCGGCAATACGAGCAGGTCCGATATTCGCCAGCCCTGAGTTGGTGGACTGAACAAACATGTTTTCTCCCGCTTTTTCCAAACCTCCCTGGTTAGCAAAACTTGCCAATGCTACCTGGCCCAGTACCCTGTTGGAACCATTGCTGAATACACCGGTTATAATTCCGTTTTGGTCAATGTTGAAATTATCCAGATATCCCATGGGATAACCGTCCTGTTCTACCATTTTGCTGGAAGATTCCCTGGCATATTGGGTAATATTCCGTTCATACCCGCCTACAGTTCCCAGATCCAGAGTAAAAACCTGCCTGACAGGAGCGCCGTCATCACCGGGAGTAGTTCCCAATACATCAAAGGCGATGTTCATTATCACCTGACCTGCTCCGCCGGATTCGTTTCCCGCACCATCCTGGGCGGAAAGAAGAAGGCCGTCGTTGTCAAAGTTAACGGTAAACACATTGGGACCGCCGACTGCTGGGGCATCTGCTCCAAGGCCAATTGCCGCATTGGTGGGCGGATCGCTTTCCGGATCGACCACTACCGTGGCATTCCAGCTGTTGTTGGTACCCGGTACTCTGGTAAATGCAACCTGAAGCGTGTGCATGTCTCCAAAGGAATCATAAATCTTTATTGAAGTTCCCCAGGTACTGGCTCTGACCTGAGCCGGGGTTGGGTTTTCAGGGAGTTCAGGAATCCTCTTGTCCAGGTTACAGGCAAAATTTACAAAAGTAGTAGCCCTTGCAGGATCCTTGGAACCCAATGGAATCATGATATCTTCCACATCCGCGGAAACATCCAGCATCTGATCCACAGCCATCCAGCCCTGAACCCTCATGCCGTTACCGGGGTTTACCAGTAATCCTTCTCTATCAAGGCCAAAATTCCCTGCCCTTGTAAAAAAGGTTTGGTCTCCGCTTTTCATTACAAAAAAGCCTGTTCCTACCATTGCAAGGTCTGTTTGAACTCCGGTACTCTGGAGTGCTCCCTGAATATGAATTGTATCTATGGAAGCAATGGACATTCCCAGGCCTACTTCTTTGGGATTAATACCTCCCAGGTCTTCGGTGGGCCGGGCCGCCCCTGCCAATTGCTGATACAGCATGTCCTGAAAATTTACCCGGCCTTTTTTAAAGCCCGTGGTATTAACATTGGCAATATTATTTCCAACCACATCCATACGGGTCTGGTGGTTTTGAAGTCCCGAAACACCGGCAAACAATGAACGCATCATAAATGGTACCTCCTACTCAGACGCTTCCGTATTAAATACTTCGATTACCTGGCTCCAATTGTAGTAGTAGCCATTGACCATGATCTGCGGATCTCCTCCCTTGGTCACCGAATGGACAACACCCTGCATGGTTTTGCCATCTCCAATTGCCAACTCGACTGTTTTACCCAGCGACGAATTAGCTTCAGTACTTGAAATCATATCCGCAATTCGGGCAAAATCTCTGCTTAAGCTGCTCGAAAGGCTGGCAAAACTTTGAGACATGGCGGTCATTTGTTCCAAACTGGAAAATTGCGCCATTTGGGCAATAAATTCCTTGTCTTCCATTGGAGACAGGGGATCCTGATAGGCAAGCTGCTTCATCAAAAGCTGGAGGAAATCTTCTTTTCCCAGTTCCTGTTTGGGAATCCTGCCGTCTTCCTTGCCATTTACAAAGTTTTCATAATTAATTCGATTGACTTCCATGTCCAGCAGAGCTTTTTCCTGCGGATCCATCCGCCACGGGCTTTCTACTGATGACACTGTAATACTCCTTATCGTTACATATTCTAAGCAAAAACATTTACGGTGGAATATCCAAACCCTGTTGAAAATTCCATCGCACTTGATTCTTCATAGGAAACGGCAAAACGTTCAGAATAGAAGGATTCAACCTCTTTTTCTTTCCAGCGCTGTCCGCCATCCTGATAATCCAGGGCTGCATTCAGGGACGCTTCGAAACCGGAATCCCTGAAGGATTGCTCCAGGGTATGAATTTCCTGCTCAAAGGCCCTCAGAGCTTCTTCGTTTTCAACGAAGATAAGTCCTGATATCCTGTTTTCGGCCATTTCAAGGTGTATCTTTACCTTCCCCAGGGTTTCAGGTTTAAGGGAAAGTTTAATTGTACCTTCTCCTCCGTCACGGAGTACTATCGCCGCTTGTCTGACGATATCCGCCGAAAGTTCTCCGCGGAGTTCTCTGGCAAGTATCTGCTCAAAGTTTTCTCCGGCAGAAGCTCTTTGCCCTGTTTCCAAAGGTTTTTCACTCCGATCCCGCTCCGGACGCAAATCTACAGCTATTTCTCTCTCGGAAGAGTTTCGGGCTTCTTCAGCCGCTTTAAGTCCCCGTTCAGCAATAGTTCCTGCTTCCGCTCCGGTCTGAGTACGAAGATCATAAACTTCTACAGAAAAAGAATTTCGCTTTTTACCGGCTTTTTTGGATTCTCCTTCCGTTTGCAAAGGTTTCTCTTCGGTTTTGGCTTTGGGTTGAAGAGATACTTTCTGACTGTCTCCCTGAGCAGTATTTTCCGGCAATTGATTTCTCTTAAACGGGATTTTACGTTCAGGAGGAACATCCTTGATCTGTCCGGAATTATCTGATTTTAGGGATGTTTGTTGAAAAGTAAAGGTTTGGACTTCCTTTACATCCGGCGGAAAGAAACGGGCAAATTCAAAATTTAAATGGGGAAGTTCCTGTAAATTTTTACTGGATACCGTTTCTTTCTGTTTGTTTTCCTTTTTTTCAATTGCAGATGTTACAATTGCAGAAAGTTTTTCTTTAGGGTTTTTTAACCCTTTTACTTCCATTGTATTGGGAAAAACAGTTTTTTGTGTTCCACTTTCAGATGCTTTGGGTGAAATTGATCCTTTTGGAATATTTTCGCCCTGCCTAAGTGGTTTTTTACTGACCAGCCCTGCGAGCAGCTTGGAAAAAACTCCCAGACCGTTGTTTTTACGGCCTTTCTTGCGGGTTAATCCGTCAAGCCGGTTCTCAGCGCCTTCGCTGTGGGCTGCTCTTCCCTCTAAAAGGGAAGAATCAATGTGGGTGGGATTGTGTTCAATTGCTACCATCGCCGCCCGGCCTCCTTTTAGGTTCCGGAACGGCCAATACCGTGTTTATGGGGAGTCGGTAACCATTTTCCGCTGCAATTCTGCCGCTCTGGCAGCTCCTTCATCAGTTGCTGCCATAAGCTGAAGCCAATAAGGCACCAGATTGCCGGTTCCGTCCCGCACGGCTATTTCTTCGGTCTTCCGGAGTACGCTGACGGCATTCTGGTCGGTCATGGCCATTATTATTGCAACCGCTCGCTCCGGCTGCATATTGGTCAACCGTTGGGAAACACCCTCAACGTTTCTATCTATATTTTCGGCGTTCGCACGGGCTTGATTTATTGAATTTTCCATTTCTTCGAGGGTTTTTCTGTCTTCTTCCAGTTGTTGGGCCAACTGTTCCAATTCAGCTTGTCTGGTGTTTAATTCTTCGTCCCGAGTGTCCAAGTCCAGCTCTTTTAAAGCCAGAGCCTCCAGCCGCACCCTTAGCCGTTCTTCATCCAGGTTAAGGAACATATCATCATCAATTGTCGCTCCGGTACGAGGTTCCCTGCCAAAAAGGCGAAGCAGGGGGGCAAACACTTCTTTGGCATCAATTACATTAAGATAATCGAACCAGATTATGCCCCCGCCGACAAGCACGAGGATCAATACCAGCAATACGATTATTCTCCCCAGCACGGGTTCCCTCCGGTCTTACGACAGCATAATACACTATACCAAGATGACCGTCAACTTGGCAAACTTAAGCTTACAATTCAGGAAAGACATGGTATAATACATGATGTTACGCTTTTTCATGGTAAAATTATTCCCCAGGCGGCGGTAAATGAGCCAATCAACATTAAGTAAACAAAAAAGCAGAATTGCCGTACGTTCCAGGAATATGAACACAATTCTGCTTGCTCTGGTTCTCTTCCTTATGACAATCATGGCAGCCGTAATAATCAACAGCATCAACAGTGATCGCGCCAGAAATACCGTCCGCACCTATTCAATGGAGGCGGCGGAGAAGTTTTATGCATACATCAGCCAGGACCTTACCCTGGTGCGAAAGGCAGCGCATTCAAAAGCAATAACTGCATGGTTTGCCGATGAGGAGGATGAGGCGAAAAAAACGCTGGCTTTTGATGAGTTGGTAGATTATGCCGCCATTATGCAGGGGAATCATTTTTATCTCGGTATCCAGGAATCAATGAATGAATATTCACTTATGCATGGGCATGAGCATGAGTACAAACATGGGCACGGGTTCGAGCTGGCCTTTGCGGATGTTGTTTCTCATGACAAACTCGATCAGTCAAGAGCCGAAGACGCCTGGTATTTTGAATGTATTGAATCCGACAATGACTATTCCATAACCATCGACATCGAAAAAGCCTTCCAAATGTGGCATATGTGGATCAATCACAAGGTTATGGCGGACGGAAACCTTGTGGGAGTATTCTGTTCGGGCTTAAGAGTTCCCGATGTCTTCTATGAGATATTTGACGAAGAAAAATATAACGAAAAACAGGTTATAGGATATATCATAAACAAACACGGCGTTATTCAATCGTCCAGTATTAATCATGCTATTTACTTCGAGGAAGACAATAACCATATTCATGAAGAAAGTTCTGATTCCGTGTTTGCCGCAGTGCTCGGCTCATACCTGGGAAACATTAAAGGGGTTTTTGGTCCTCATTCACGTCCGGAGGTGATTAAGCTTGCCAAAGGACCTTTTCAATACGCTGCTATTGAGCCGATAAGCAGTACAGACTGGTCGGTTGTTGTCTTATACAACACCCATTCACTTGCCGGTATAGCGAATCTTATGCCGCTCTTGATTGTTATGCTGATAATCCTTCTTATTTATGTGGTGGGCAGGAATGCCCTGATGAATTATCTGATTTTTACACCTCTTAACCGTCTGACTCAAAGCGTATCGAAAGGTGATTTTGATTTTTTCGGCAGCGGCCGTAACGACGAAATCGGTGAACTGGCGCAGACGATACGGGAAATGCGGGACGGACGGCAGCGGCAGGAACAGCTTCTGCATGCGGTAAACAGCACTGCGGCGGCGCTGCTTGCACCCTCGGAAGAAGAGAATTTTGAAGCTTCGCTTATGGAAAGCATGGAGTTCATTGGCCTCTATGTGGATGTTGATCGAATAATCATCTGGCGAAATGATACAATCGACGAGATTTTTTATTATGCCAAACAATTTCAATGGCTAAGAAGCGATACCGGCAGGGTGGGAAGATCAGCCGTTACGATGCGTCCTTACAGCGAGATCCCCGAATGGGAAAGAAAATTCCTGATGAATGAATATATAAACGGGCCGCTTTCCACGCGGACGCAGGAAGAACAGGATATACTGGGACCGCAGGGTGTAAAATCCATTTTAGCGATTCCGTTGTACTGGAACAGACAATTTTACGGTTTTTTCAGCTTTGATGATTGCCACAAAGAACGTACCTTTACCATAGACGAAGTTAACATCCTGCGTTCTGCGGGATTGATGATGGTCAGCGCCCTTAACCGCAATATGCAGGCAGTTCAGCTTCGTCAGGCGCATCAGTACACACAGATATTACTGGACACAATGCCGCTTACCTGCACACTTTTCCATAAAGACGCCAAAATCTTTGACTGTAACGAGGCAGCGATTAATCAATTCAAAGTAAAAAGCAAACAGGAATTTATTGACAGATTTTGGGAACTCAGTCCGGAATATCAAAATGACGGACAGTCTTCCTTTGAAAAAGCCGGAATGAATATCAACAAAGCATTTGCTGAAGGCAGTACTGTTTTTGAATGGATGCACCAGGCGATAGACGGGACACCTATACCCATGGAAGTTACACTGGTACGTGTCAAGCTAAGGGACGATGATGTCGTTGCGGGCTACTCGCGTGATCTGCGTGAATACAAACAAATGATGAATGAGATTGAGCGGGGCGCCAATCTGCTGAATACTGTAAACCAGGCAGCTACTATCCTTCTTCAGTCGGAAATCGACGAATTCCAGAGTAATATACATCGCTGTATGGGTATGATAGCCAAAGCTGTAGGCTTTGATCGCGTAACTATCTGGAAAAACCACACCAGGGACGGACGGTTATACTGCAGCGAAATATATGAGTGGGCGGGCAATGCCGAACCGCACATACACAGCGAAACTGCCATTGACGAGCCGTACGATGAAAAAATACCCGGCTGGGAAGAAATACTGTCACAGGGAAAATGCATTAAAAAAGTGATAAGCGAGATGTCTGCGGCGGAACAGGCAACGCTTTCTCCGCGGGGAATATTATCGATTTTTGTAGCGCCGGTATTTGTACACGATACATTCTGGGGCTTTGTTGGTTTTGACGACTGCCACAGCGAAACACTTTATACGGAAAGCGAAGAATCCACTCTTCTCTCCGGCAGTATGCTGATAGCCACAGCATTGCTGCGCAACGAAATAATGCTGAGCCTGCGTACTACCGCTGCAAAGCTGGAAACCGTGATCGCCAACTATCCGGGTGTCATTTGGTCTGTGGATCAAAATAACATGATAACGCTTTTCGACGGATTGTATCTTAATCAACTTGGGTTTAAACAGGAGTTTTTTAAAGGCAAGAAGTTTGATGAAGCTTTACAGGAAGAACAGTTTACAGGCTTTTCTGAAAGCGTATATAAAACATTTACTGATGGTCCCCAGGACTGGAATTCCGAGATTAATAACAAGGTATACCGCATACGTACGACACCTATTTATGACAACAGCGGGAAAGTTGCCAACGTAATGGGCAGCTTCGACGACATTACGGAAAGAACCCTGCTTCAGGCACAACTGAAAATTGCTTTAAATGAAGCTCAGAAGGCAAACAACGCCAAAAGCAATTTCCTGGCCAACATGAGCCACGAAATGCGTACACCGCTGAACGCCATTATCGGTCTTTCCGAACTGACCCTGGATGCCAGTGAACTGGACGAAGAAGCCAGTCTGAATCTGGAAAAGATATATAATGCCGGCATGACCCTCCTTTCTACGGTCAACGACATTCTGGACATTTCCAAGATTGAAGCAGGCAAGCTTGAGCTTATGCCGGTCGAGTACGACATTCCCAGTCTGATCAATGATGCCATTACCCAAAGCATTATGCGTATTGGAGAAAAACCCATCCGGTTTGTAATGGATATCGATGAGAATCTGCCCACACGTCTTTACGGAGACGATTTACGGATCAAACAGATTCTGAATAACCTTCTGTCAAACGCATTTAAATATACCAAAGAAGGTACAGTGGAACTGGACATAAGCAGCGAGCGGGAAGAAGGATCAGTTTGGCTGACCGCACGGGTCAGCGATACCGGCATGGGTATCAGTAGCAAGAATCTGGTTAATCTGTTTACAGACTATGCCCAGGTGGACGCAGCATCTAACCGTAAAATAGAAGGAACCGGTCTGGGACTGCCCATTACCAAAAGAGTTGCCGAAATGATGGACGGCTCAGTAAGCGTAGAAAGCGAATACGGAAAGGGCAGTGTCTTTACGGTAAGGGTCCGGCAGAAGTTTGTTTCAGATGCCGTAATTGGAGCGGAAGTTGTAAAAAACCTGAAGAACTTCCGGCATTCAGATAACAAGCGTCAGAAAGATTCGCATTTTTCACGCATTAAACTGCCCTATGCACGGGTACTGGTAGTGGACGATGTAACAACCAATCTTGATGTTGCCAAGGGTATGATGAAACCCTACGGCATGCAAATAGACTGCGTAGCCAGCGGACAGGAAGCAATAGACGCCATTCGCGAAGAAAAAATTACATACAACGCCGTATTTATGGATCACATGATGCCCGGAATGGACGGGATAGAAGCAACCAGGATTATCCGGGAGGAAATCGGAACCGAATATGCCAAAACGATACCCATTATTGCCCTTACCGCAAACGCTATTGTGGGAAACGAGGAGATGTTTTTAAATAATGGTTTCCAGGCTTTTTTGTCTAAACCTATTGAAATTGTTCGCTTGGACACTGTAATTCGGGAATGGATACGAAATAAAGATCTGGAAAAGAGCCTTGCTCAAATCAGCGAAGATGAACAAACAATTTCGAACAGACGAAGCGGACATGACAGACGCAAGGCCGACAGGAAAACCGGCGGAATCGACCGGCAAGCCTTTAGAAAAAAAATAATCGGGCTGGATGTGGACAAAGGAATAGAACGTTTTGACGGCGACGAAGAATCGTATCTGCAGGTACTGCATTCTTACGCTGCCAGCACTCCGCCGTTACTTGAAGAACTCAAGGAGGTTACTGAAGAAAGTTTGACAAATTATGCTATTATTGTTCATGGAATAAAGAGTTCCAGTCAGGGTATATGCGCCGATCGGATTGGCTCTATGGCAGAGGCCCTGGAAAAAGCGGCCAAAGAAGGAAATTACAATTTTGTAACGGTCAACAGCGGCGACTTTATAAAAACCACCGAAAAGCTTATAGATGCTATAGACGATATGCTGCGTCAAATGATTCTTGATAACCCAAAACCAAAAAAAGACAAACCGGACAACATAGTATTGTCGAAAATTCTTGCCGCCAGTAAAACGTATAATATGGACGAAGTTGATGCCGCCATGCTGGAGATTGAAAATTGGGAATACGAATCCGGCGGTGAACTTGTGGCATGGCTCCGGGAAAATGTCGATCAGATGAATTTTAAGCAAATCCGGGAAAAACTTTCAACTATAGCAAATTAATGGAGATAATTGTGTCACTGCGTGTAAAAGTTGCCCTGGCAATTATGTCTATTGTCTTTTTTATTACGGCAGCCTACTTTTTCTTAAGCTTATCCTTTACCCGGCAAAATCTTGTTAAAACCGTAGAGCAGGATTTGACTCTGGCCATAGCCATAGCCAATGATCTTGTCTCCACGAAAATAAACCTTTTAAAATCAGATGCCAACACTGTGGCGGAACGTCTTCTTAAAACAGGCTCGATCGAAGAAATGACTGAACTTATGAATTCCCAAATAGAAGAATTTCCGGAATTTATTTCGCTGACCGTTTATGACCGGCACTCCATTGCTGCCAACTGCGGTGAGCCCGTCTCTCATGACGTTTTCGAGACCGAGAATAATTATATACAGGTAGCGTTTAACGGGGATCGTATTATTTCCACCGCACACTATAACAGTATGTCAGGATCTTTTGTCATGCATGTGTTTGTGCCTATGGGGAGGGACCGGGTGTTGTCCGCTACCTTTCCGGGAATGCTTTTTGCCGACCTTGTTTCGAATTACAGG
>WRIB01000080.1 GCA_009782955.1 Treponema sp.
ATGAGCGCCAATTAATTCCTGATGCAACGGATCAACAATTAAATCCATTGCCTCTAAAGGGATGGCGCCCAGGAGTATTTTTCCGGAATCCGAAGCAACCAGGGGCTGGCACATCATGTGCCGATTTTTCCAATGTACTTCAACAGGATCGACTACTTTTACGGTTATTTTCTTGCTATCCGCAAGAGAAACTTCCCTTGTTTCCTTGACGGCAAGCCCCAGTTTCCGGCACAGTTCTTCGTTAATAACCAGCGTTGATGCCCCGGTATCCACCACTGCCGTAATCGTCGTGGTCCTGATGTCCTGTTCCGGGATAGACCCATCTTCTGCTCTTGCCAGATCAAACACGTTTTTTAGAGTAATTTCGGCTTGTACAATTCCCATTGTATCGCTCCTTATAATAGTGTAACGCCATGCGGCGTTCAATGTATATAAGGCAAACAAATGATTTACGCTTGTATCCTTTCTACCCCTTTGCTTTAATTATTGCAGGAGTACAAATTATTCTGCCAATGCTTCCAGAGCCAAATGGGCTGCTTCCTGTTCGGCAGTTTTTTTATTACGGCCTAAACAAGGGCCGTAACTCTTTCCGTTTACTGTTACTTCCATCCAGAAAAGCCGTTCATGTTCAGGGCCGGAACGTTTGACAAGCCTGTATGCAGGATAGTTTTTAAAAAGCCTCTGACTTAATTCCTGAAGTTCCGATTTGTAATCTTCTTTTCCTTTCTTTTCCAGAACACGGTCTATTTCCCTGTTGATCCTTGGGGCAATAAAATCTTCAACGGTCTTAAACCCCGAATCAAGGTACAGTGCGCCGAGCAGCGCTTCCAGGGCATCGGCAAGTATGGTTTTTTTGGTTCTGCCGCCGGTTTGTTCTTCCCCCTTACCCAGCACCAGAACCGTGTCTACGGCAAGCTCCAGCGCCAGGCCGGAAAGTATATCTTCGGAAACTACCACGCTTTTTATTTTAGCCAGTTCACCTTCGGTTTTATTTTGAAAACGGCGGTATAAAAGCGAAACACAAATCAACCCCAGGACAGAGTCCCCCAAAAATTCCAGCCGTTCATTGTTTGAACCTTCCGGGCGCTCATTAAGCACAGAACGATGAGTTAAAGAAAGATCCAAAAGCTCCAAATTTTTAAACTTTAATTCCGAGGATTTACAAAAAAAACGGAGTTCACGTTTCCGTTCCGCTCCCAGAATTGCCTTTTTGGCAGAAGAGTTTATCATATTTAAATTGTTCCTGAATGAGCTTGTTCCAAAACTAACAGAGTTTTGGAACAACTTCAAATGTTAAATTTCGGAACAAGCTTACTTTTGCTGCGATTTTATGTATTCGTAAGCATCCTTAACCGTTTCAAACTCATTGGCCTTTTCATCAGGGATGGAAATGCCCATCTCTTCTTCTATAGCATAGACCAATTCATAGGTATCAAGGCTGTCTGCGCCCAGATCCTGCCGGAATGAAGCATCCATGTTTATCTTGGCAACGTCAATTTCGAGTTTGTCAGCTATCAGCTTTTGCATTTTTTCAAACAATTCGTCCATTAGGTACTCCTCATTGTCTTAACAGTCTAAAATTAAGATGAGCCATTTTCAAAACCCGTGCGGGTTTTGAAAACGCCCCGGTTTCTATCCGGATTAACTTTTAGCATCCGGAATAATTACCTGCTTGCCGCGGTAAAAACCGCATTTAGGGCAAGCTCTGTGCAATAGAACCTTATTACCACAGCCCGAACATTCCACCATCGCAGGAGATGATAATTTCATGTTAATAGACTGGCGACGGCTGGTTCTGGCCTTTGATGTCTTAGCTCTGGGTACTGCCATTAAATAACCTCTCTCATCACCGGGTTTACCGGTATTTTAATATAACAAAATCAAGCATTTTTGTCAATCTGAACAAGTTTTTCCTTTAAAGTACGCTCTACTTCAGGAGAAACCATTGAGGAAATATCCCCTCCAAAAGATGCAATTTCCTTAATGGCGCTGGACCGAATAAATGAATATTTGGTATCGGTTGTTAAAAATACTGTCTCTATTTCCGGATTCAGCCGATTATTCATCATGGAAAGCTCAAATTCATAGGAAAAGTCGCCCTCCCTGATCCCTCTTATTAATAAGGGTATGCCTTTTTCCTTTAAAAAATCTACAATAAGCCCTCTGCAAAGGCTAACCGATACATTATTCCAGGGTTTTACCAATGCCGATACCAATTCAAAACGCTCTTCCGCAGTAAATAAGTAGTTTTTCAGACGATTTTCCGCAATAATTACACAAATTTCATCAAAAATTGCAGAAGATCGCTGTATAATATTCAAGTGGCCAAGAGTAGGCGGATCGAATGAACCGGGAAAAGCAGCTATCATAATAGGAAAGCATACTTATTGGTTGGGTTGGGATCAAGGGTAATTCCGGAACTTGACGTTAAAGGAGGCACCGGATATGATTATTGCAATGAAGCGAATTTGCTTTCTACTTTGCGTGATTTTTTGTTTTCTTGTTTCATGTCAGAATCAGGCAGAAACGGTTCAATCGGGGACCGCCGGGACGCAAAATAATGCAACCGTGCCGGGTGGAAAAACGACTCCAGGCACACACCCGGAAGAGGTTTTTGATCCTTCTTCCATTACCCAGGAAGAAAGAGCTACAACCATGGTGGAAATTCAGCAGCTTATTCAGCGGCTTAATGGAATAATCAGGGCAAAGAATTACAACACCTGGGTATCGTACCTTTCCCCCGATTATTTTGCCGTAATCAGTTCTGCCGAATATTTGGAGCGTATTTCCCAGTCTGCCGTACTGGTAAAGCAAAATATTGTTTTAAAATCGGCTCAGGATTATTTTAATCATGTGGTTGTGCCTTCCCGTACAAATGACCGGGTGGATGACATTGAATTTGAATCCCATACCCGGGTTAAAGCTTATACCATCAATAATAAAGGCGAAAGGCTCAGGCTTTATGACCTGGAAAAAATCGGGAACGAATGGAAAATAGTAAATTGAGGCTGTCCCAAAATTTGACTTTTTGGAACAGGTACTTTAAATTTCAATTAGTAACAAGGATGGTAAACATGAAGCGGCTTATTTTATTAATGGTTATTGTAAGCATTCCGGTAATTATGGCTGTTGCTCAATCCGAAATGACTGTAGAAGAATCTTATCTTCAGGAATCAGTGGAAAATATGATTATCCGCGAACAGAGCCGGTCGGAAAGCAGGGAAATGAAGATGATTGCCCTTTCCTACATTGGGGACGCAATTGACCGGGGTAATAAAAGTGAAGAAGTCCGGAAAGCGCTGGAATATATGAGCCTGGAAGGTACCATAAACCGCACGCAGGAAAACGGCAGGCTGGTTAATAACTACCCCGATGTCAGAAGGGAAAGCGTCAGATACCTTGGACTTTTAGGGACGGAAGAGGCAAAAGACACCTTATTAACGATAATTTATTACGACAACGAACCAATGGTTCTGCAGGAAGCAATTAAATCCATAGGTGATATTGGAATTGACGATAGCGGCAAGTCAATAGCTACCATAGCCTGGATAGTTCAGAAATTCGACAATACCATTCCGGATAACCTTTTGGCCCTTTCAGCAATCGAAGCGATTGAAAAACTCGCAAAAGGTTCCAGTAAATCATTGGACCCAGCCGCAGTTCAAATGCTGATTCGCATTGCAGAAGGTAACTATATCCGTGTAGTTCAGGACCGGGCAAAACAGGTGTTGGCCAATCTTAGAGCACCCCGGTAATTAACAACCCCGTAAAGCTCCCTCGCGGCAGCGAGTTCTTGGGTAAGCTTGTTCTAAAAACTGAAGTTTTTGAACAGCCGTGGGGAGCCTTATTCGAAAGTCTGGTTTAATACCCCGCTGCTTGCAGCGGTTGAAAAGAATCAGAACATGAAAGTGTTAGGTATTAAACCAGACGATATAATAAACTTCCTATCGAACGAGGCTCCCCGACAAATAATGCAACGCTTACAAGATACCCCACGGCTTGCCGTGGGGAGCCTCATTCCAGAATTAACGAGAAAGTTTTTTTCGCACATTCATCCCAGGAAAAGGCTCTGGCCCTTTCCAGTCCCTTTTGACTCAAGCTATAGGCAAGTTCCCTGTCGGTAAGATCCACCATACGGTCTGCCATTTCTTCGGGATCGGCAGGATCGAAATATAAGGCTGCATGATCCGCCGCTTCCGGCAGGGAAGCAGCTCGTGCACATGCAACAGGAACACCTGAGGCCATTGCTTCCAGTACCCCCAGGCCAAAACCCTCGTACATCGACGGATATACAACAAAATCCGCTCCGGCATAAAGTTCGGGAAGACTTGTAAAGGGAAAATGCCCTGTTAAAAAAATGTCACTTCGGTATTTCGAGACAGACACGTTGTATTTTACTATATCTGCATTTCTGCTGTCCCCTCCGGCCAAAACCAACCGATGCGGAAATTTGGTTCGTTCCTTAAAAATTCCAAATGCTTTTATCAGATTCACATGGTTTTTAACCGGGTGATCCAGCCGTGCAGCATAAAGTATATAGGGACGGCTGAAACTAAAAGGCTGAATAAGTACCACGCTTTCTTCATTCCGGGAACGGGGATAAAAAACATTTGTATCTACCCCATTGGGAATTACAGTAATATTAGATTCCCTAACATTGACAAGATCGATAAGTTCCTGCTTTACAAATTCACTTACCGCTATTATCCGGTCCAGATGCCGCAGTAAATCGGGCAGGATCATGCGGATTAAGCCCAATGATTCACGGGTTTTTCTGGTTCCCCAATAACCTGCCATATCGTGTACTGTACCAATGGCCAGACATGGAGAATGATGAGGAATATTCCTGTGAGCTGCCGGAAAAAAACAGGTTTTGTAATCCCGATTAAGGGCAAAACTCGGGTACCGTAGCAAGTGCCAGAGCATACTGGCTGTTCTGCCGTTAAAACGGCAGCGTGAAACATATTCACAGGAAGGAGCAGCATCGGTATAAATATAACGGTCGTAATCCCAGCCGAAAAACTCGAATTTTGCATTGGATGGAAGCCGTTTAAGCAGTTCCAGCAGATAAACACCCACCCCGGACCGGCCTCCGGCAGATGCAAAGGTGTCTATACCGATTTTCATGTAATTAATTATACCGTTTTTTGTGTTAATAACTAAAATATTACCAAAAAAAACCACAATTTAGCGCAGAGTTGATTCACACGGCAATGGCTGCTTCCAGCAGCTTCTCTATTGTCTTGGCGTCGCGGGCGCGGCCAAGTTCTTCTCCATTGGCCGACAGGAGTATGGCCGTAGGCGTGGACAAGACCTGCCGCCGTACGGCTTCTGCAAGACCTTCGTCTGTGTCTGCATCGTAGAGTTCCATGGGTAATCCGAGACGGCTTGCCGCTGCTTTGGCTGAAGGGCAGGCAGGACAGGCAGGGCGTACAAAAAGAAGCAGCCGTTCTTCTGTTATAACCTCTTCCGCAACGGTATTGCTGACAGTATCAGATGTACTGAATTCAACCGGCGCGCAGGAAGCCAGCAGGGATGTATCAGGCTGAAACATCACCCGCTGGCCGTATTCTTCCCGCTTGCCCTTGTTCCAATTCCGTACCGAACGGTAGTATCCCACGATACGGCTGTACACTTCAGCCGGCGTCCCTTTCACGTTGGAAAGAGCCTCCCTCGCCGCTTCCAGTTCATTCTCAATTACCTCAAGGTCTCTCATATTTCTTCCTTTTTTTTGACATTCACAACCTTTATGACTTCTGTTTTTTAATTGCCATTGCTTAAGCAATGGCGGCTATTTCCTCTCTTTCTTTTTCCAGAGCTATAATTCGTTTAGTAAGCCGTTCTGTTTCTTCTTCTTTGCAAATGGGACAAAAAAAATGTTCCCCTTTCAGATAACCGTGGATCGGGCAAACCGAAAAAGTAGGAGAGATGGTAAAATAAGGTATACGGTAATTGGCCGCTATTGTTTTTACCAAATCCCGGCAAACACGCCAGTCTTCAATAGCTTCTCCAATAAAAGTATGGAATACCGTTCCTCCGGTATATGAAGCCTGAAGTTCTTCCTGTAAATCAAGCGCATCAAAGATATCTTCGGTCTGCATAACAGGAAGCTGTGTGGAATTGGTATAGAAAGGTTCGTCTTTACCGGAACAGATAATGTCCGGGTAGCGCTGTTTGTCATGTTTTGCAAGCCTGTAGGAAGTTGATTCTGCCGGCGTTGCCTCCAGGTTAAAAAGCTCTCCTGTTTCTTCCTGAAAGTCGGCAAGCTTTTTCCGCATAAAATCCAGCACTGTAAGGGCAAAATCCTGCCCTTCTTTATGTGCTATTGTTATGTTGCGTCCCAGAAAATTAAGAATACATTCGTTCATCCCTACAAGCCCAATGGTATTAAAATGATTATCCAGTGTACGCAGGTAGCGGCGTGTGTACGGAAAAAGCCCTGTTTCCAGTAGTTTTGTTACAACTTTGCGCTTGGTCTTAAGACTGTCCTTGGCAAGGATCATCAGGTTTTCAAGACGGCAGAAAAAATCATCCTTGTTTTTGGAAAGATATCCCAGACGGGGAAGATTTATTGTTACCACTCCTATGGAACCGGTCAGCTCATCGGAGCCAAAGAGGCCTCCTCCACGCTTTCGGAGTTCCCGTTTGTCCAGTTGGAGCCGGCAGCACATTGAACGTACATCCCCCGGATCAAGGTCTGAATTAACAAAGTTCTGGAAGTACGGCGTACCGTAACGGCTGGTCATTTCAAAAAGCAGAGCGGCATTGGGGCTGTCCCAGTCAAAATCCTCAGTAATATTATATGTGGGGATTGGGTACTGGAAGCCCCTGCCTTTGGCATCCCCTTCCAGCATCAGCTCAATAAAGATACGGTTTATCCTGTCCATTTCTTCTTTACAGTCGCCGTAATTAAAATCTGCTTCAGCTCCGCCCACTATAGCTTTCCGGTCCTTTAAGTCGGCAGGGCAGGTCCAATCCAGAGTGATATTGGTAAAAGGCGCCTGACAGCCCCAGCGGCTTGGCGTGTTAACCCCAAAAATAAAACTTTGCAGACATTGTTTAATTTCCTTGTCCGTTAGCTTATCTGCCTTAACAAAGGGGGCAGTATAGGTATCAAAGGAAGAAAACGCCTGTGCTCCCGCCCATTCGTTTTGCAAACAGCCCAGAAAATTAACCGCCTGCTGCATTAGGGTAGAAAGGTGCTGGGCCGGTGTACTGGTGATCTTGTCCGGTACGCCGCCCAAGCCTTCTGCAATCAACTGACGCAGCGACCAGCCGGCGCAGTAGCCCGAAAACATCGACAGGTCGTGAATATGGAAATCGGCGTTCCGGTGGGCGCTTGCTATTTCCGGTGAATAAATATTCTTTAACCAATAGTTGGCGGTAATACTTCCTGAATTGTGGAGAATAAGTCCGCCCAGCGAATAATTTACATTGGCATTTTCGTTGACCCGCCAATCCGATTGTTTAAGGTAACCGTCCATGGTGGAGTCGATATTCAGCATAAGGGCTTTTGCATCCCGCATTGCTTCGTGCCGGGCCCGGTAGAGTATGTAAGCTTTGGCTACGGCGGTTTCCCGTTCTTCTATAAGGGCGGTTTCCACAAGGTCCTGGATTTCTTCTATAGCGGGAATTGAATTGGGGTGCCGGCCATTCATCATGGTATTGATCAGTTCTTCTACCCTGTTGGCAAGGGCAGCAATTTTCAGCTCGTTGCTATTATCTCCCTTTACAGCGGTAAAGGCCAGGGCAATGGCATTTTGAATTTTCCGTTTGTTGTACGTCTCTATTTCCCCGGAACGTTTTACAACGCTGCGAATCATTTTTCTTCTCCCGCGGAAACAGAAGTTCCCAGTTTTTGTATTTCCCGAATAAATTCATCGGGGTTTTCAAAGTGCCGGTACACCGAAGCAAAACGTACATAGGCGATCTTGTCGAGTTCCCCAATCTTTTCCAGTACCAGTTCTCCAAGATCCCTGGTACTGATTTCATGACTGGCACGGCCAATAATCTCTGCCTGGTCTTCGATATCGTTTATCAGGCTTTCAATTTGCATGGAGGAAAAAGGCCGTTTTTCCATAGCCCGCTCCACGCCTTTTTCAATTTTCAGGCGGTCAAAAGGTTCACGCCGGCCGTCCTTCTTAACTACCATAAACTGCTTGTCTTCAATCCGTTCATAGCTGGTAAAGCGGTACCCGCAGCCGCCGCATTCCCGCCGTCGGCGTATCGCTTCACCCGCCGCCAATGTTCGTGATTCAATTACCTTGTCGTCAAAGTTACCGCAATGGGGACAGCGCACCTTGCTAAACCTCAATTGAACCGGCGCTGTCAGTGAATTGTGCAAATTGCCTTTAATTAACAATTGCATGGAAATTTCACCTGACCGCTTATAAGCAAGCGGTCAGGTGAAATCTCCAACATGAGTAGATAGATACTTGTACACAAGTGCCTATCTATTCATGACGCTACCTGTAGCCCCATATATATAGTGTTGGATTATGGTTCTACACCATTATACCACGCTATATTCAGTGTTACAAGTATTTTCGGCAAAAATATGAAAATTTTTATAAATAAATGTCAATATAAAGTGCAATATATTGAGCAAAAGGGTGGTTTTTATTGATATGAACCCTTACTTACTGCAAAGGAGCAAAGTAACTAACCCTGTCGCGTCCCGAACGTTCAATAAGGTATACTTCCGCTTCTATGGGAAGCAAGTCCCTGCCAAAGTTGGTTCGAAGGGAAGAATGGTACGAAAGAGCATAGGAACCCGGACCTTTCGCCGCTATTGACTGTATGGCTGGTCCTATTCCGGAAGGCTGAAAAAGGTGAACAATTTCACCTCCGGTTTCTTCA
>WRIB01000081.1 GCA_009782955.1 Treponema sp.
TTAAGCAAATTTTTGTCCATGGTTAAAATGGCTGCGGCAAGTTCTTCGGTGCTTGCTTCTTTCAGCCAGGATTGTACCAGTTTATCTGCCGGTACACACATAATTCTTCCGGGGTTATTAAACAGCATATTTAGATTATTCATTTTCATTACTCCTCCTTTCTTTAATACGCAATTTTTTTGATAATGCCTGCTGTGGAAACATCATCGCCTGAACCTTTTTGGGTAAACAAGGGCAGTATTTCACGAAACTGGGTTTCGCCTCTGCGTAACCCTTCATCTTGAAAATGCTGATACACGCTCCGGTAAAAACGCGCCAGGTGTGTCTCGTTTTCATTCAGGGGAAACGAATCGTCAATTCCGTCGCTTCCCAGAAAAATGGCAAGCGGCAGTTTTTCGCTGTAAAAATGGCGAAAAAGGTTTTTCGCATCCTCATCGCAAAGCGACGTTGTTCTGTTAAGGAAGCACCTGTCGTCCCAGGGCAGCGGCTGGGATATTGAGTTGTCTTCTTCGATAACTACGCATTTTCCGTCGCCAATCTGTATCGCAAACCAGAAATTTCCGGTCATTGCCGCCGCCAACAGAGTCGTCCCATAGAGGGACGCCCCATAGAGGGAAAAAGCATTCTCCTCTGCGGCCTCCCTCCTAATGTCATCTGCTATTTTTTCATACCATACGGCAATAATGTTTTTTTCGAGTGCCGATAAAACTGCATCCGGGCAGAAAAAGGCGGCTTGTTTTACCAGGAGCAATTCTTTGATACAATGTACAGCCGCTTCCGCCGCAAAACGCGCTCCCCTGTCACTGCGAAAATGCACATCAGATCCATGGCCATCCGCGACGGTAATAATTGCCGCATCGTCTGTATTCCAGGACAATGAAAAATCCTGGCATACTTTTCCCGTCTTTAAGTGAGACGCGCCGATACAGCTTGCATTAAAAGACCCTATTCGGCTTACCATTCATCATCCCCCGAGACTGCCGCTGTTGCTTTTATTTGGGTCAATTGTTCATTCAAGGCTGCCTGTTTTACCGGCAGAGCCGGATTTCCGGCGTCATCTCCACCGGCCGGAGAACTGTTTGCCGATACCGGGGAGGCGGCAGCCGGTTTCATAGCGCTTACCTGAACACTTTTGCTTGCAACCTGGGAAGCCCGTATTGAAACAAACTTTATTGTTTTGCGAAGCATTGCTGCGCTGTGGACTTCCAGTATGGACTCCATTGAACCGGTAAATTCCGCAAGATGATCTTTGTTAGCGTCGTCTCCAATTGCCACCGCAACCTTGATTGCCGCATTGAACCATTTGTTTTGTTTTAATTCTGCAAGTTCATTGGCAAATTCATCAGTGGGTTCACCGTCGGAAAGAAGAAAAATCGCCGGCGCAAAAGAACCAACGGCATCCTGCATAAAAGTTTTGGTTGAAAGGGCATCGTTTAATTTCCGGAAAGCTTCTCCCATAACGGTTTTCCCGAATGCATCTACATAACGCCAGAGAAAATTGTCAACGGGAATGGGACTGTTTCCGGTAATCCAGTTGGCAGTATCGTTAAATTCCAGCGCAGCTACTTTTACCTCGGCATCCGCATTCACCATTGAAATATCTTTTAACTCAGGTATTACTTCCTCAATAGCTGCGTTCACCGCGCCTATTTTGGAGCCGCCCATGCTTCCCGATGTGTCAATAAGAAAGAACAAAACTATTGATTTTCTCGGGATTGCTTCTACCGCATCGTTTAAACTCATCGTATCTCTCCTTTGGCATTGCCAAATATAATTTGAGTACCTGCTTCAAGAGGTACTGTTTTTCCGGAAGGTTTTGTTATTTGTTTCCCGTTACCGCTGATAATGAGCCATGTTTTTTTTGATTTGTTTTTTAATTCCAGGGTTCCCGCTGCTTCATTAATAACCGTTTCTGCGGCTATGGTTCTGAAATCATTGCTGTCAGAATCAATATGATAATCATATAATTTTGTACGCGCATGTATGGCTATATTCATTTTGGGTAATTCTATGCAATGTTCAAAACTGTGGCTGTGTTGGCAGAATGTACAGACCGTATTTTTATCGGAATCGGCAAAAATTATCTCCCCGCAGTTTTTACACTTGTAGATTTCACTGCGAAGGCGGATAAATGTTTTCAGCCATTCCTTTTCGATTACACGTTTTGACGGATCTTTTAATGCTTCCTGGCTGAACGCTTCGGTAAATTTTTCCTGTACATAAGCCGGATACAGGGGCCACCGTTTTATTGCGTTATTGTTTATTCCAGGGATTGGTTCATTCGTGTTGTCTGTTTTATCAAAAATGAACATTGGTTGTTCACCGTAAATCTTTCGTTCAATATCTTCTGTCATACACGGAGGATATGCCTGCTTTCCTTCCAGGGGGTGATTCCCGATTAACAGCAGAAACAGTATTACCGAGAGGGAAAATTTGTCTGTGTGAACGCTGGGCAGAGCTTTTCCCAGCACCACTTCAGGAGCCATGTAGCGGCATTTCCCTGCAATACCGAAATTTTTTCCGTACTCGGCGATATTATCATTATCACAAATCAGTACCTCTCCGTTTTTTGGATTGATAAAAAAATTGCCGTCGTTCAAATCCTGATAACTGTAACCGGAATTGTGTAATTCCCTGAATGCCTCGATGATATTCAGGCCGGCATTTGTCATTGCCGTAACACTGGCAAACTTTTCTTTTGCCAAAAGGAAAAGCGAAAAATCCCTGAATTCAGGCGGACGGAGATCCATAATGTAGCCAAACCCGTCTTGTGATTTTTCTGTAATATCCTGCGGCCATAAAAATGAATTTGTCGGGGCTCCTTTATTGATATTATTTTCCAGGTTTTCGCAGAATTTAACGGGGTTCTTTATTGTATTCCCGTAATACCACTTCAGGGCTCTGGGTTTTCCGTTATACAAAACTTTATATACGGCGCCCTGGCCGCCTTCTCCCAGTTTTTCCTGGATTTTAACGATCTTTCCTGTCCTGGTTTTTAATACGTTCTTTTTGCTCAATTCTTCCATCTTTGATCTACTCCTTTATCCATCCGGCTTTGATATTTTTTGCGATAAACTGTTCGGCCAGTTGTTTTATCTGGGCCTCGCTGTTTGTTATTCGCATATCAACTTTAAATTGATCCTGGCTGTTCGGAGAAAAGCTTGTCCATGAAGCCGCATACGCAGGATATCCAAACGCTTCCTTATTCGTTTTCCAGACCAGCAGTTTCTGCATAGAAATATCTTTTGTCCACACTTCGCGCCGTAAAAGATGCGATGCGGGCATTGTCTCGCTGCTTGTTATTTTGTTTTCTGCATTCAGGGGGACTCGGCTGCTGATTTGCGTAAGGGAGACATCCCTGACAGAAACTGTTTTATCGGTTCGAAGACGCTCAATTACCGCGGAAATAAAACTATAGCCAGCGCAGATTCCTGTTTGTTTGATTGAATTGTTTTCACATTCCAAAAGCGGGTTTTTAATACTGCCCGAGCTTATTTCGGAAATAACATCGCCTATGGAAAGTTCTACGACCAGTTCGGGCCGTACCATGTGAAAAGCCAGACGGTTTGAATCTATCTCAAGATAATTGGATTCTGTCTTCATCGGCATAAGATGTGAATACAGTTCTGTTTTTTGTTCAACGGTAAGACCGTTTCCTGTCCTGCCGATTATTTGAAACTTCCCTTCGCTGTTACGCAGTGCATAGAGCAGGGTTCGCACCTGTCCCTTTACATCCGTGCTTTCGGAAAAACCAACGACGGCGGCGTCTATTGTTATACGCGGTTTTAATTTATACACCGTTGGAAGGTTACTTCGGATAATAAGACCTTCGCTTCCTTCACCATCAACCCACTCGGAAAAAACTTCTTTTATCCCGTTTTTAGATGCGGCTTCTATGTATCGCACCGGTTTACAGTATTCGTTTTCTCCAAAAATCTTTTGCAGTTTTGCGTGAATTACATCATAAACACAATTTTCACACGATTTCCCATCCAGGCTGATAATATCAAACGGCGCCAGACGAAGCGCATTACCATCCTTTGCAAGGGCGGAATTACAGTCGCTTACCCGGCTTCTGCCGCCTGTTTCATCGCTATACAGTTCAGCTGCAAAGATAAGGTCTTTTATTCCTGATTTTCGTAATTGCCCGGCTGTTTCCTGCAAACACAAAAGATTTTTATAAACCTTTCCTGCGGAATTTGCGGCAACAAGAGAATTCCCGTTCCAGCTTAAAACGGCAAGTACCCCGTCGTATTTCCGTGTAATAAAAAACCGTTCCCCGCCGATTCTGTCGTCAATATGCGATGGGCTTATAGAAACAAAATTCCTGGAAATGGTATTTTTATATTCAACAGCTATTGATGAAATACCTGCCGGAATTGTGCAGGAAGTGTTACTCAATGGTTTTTCTTCTGCCTTGGGAAGTTCCGGAGAAGAAAGCGGCGGAAGTAGCGGAGCGGGAGAAGCGGGCATCAGTATACCGTCAAGGGCTTCTTTTAATTTACTGCGGCGGTAGAGGGTATTTTGTGTGTCATCGCACGAAATCCCGGAAGTGATTGCAATGTGTGTGCAGAGGCGTCCTGTTACATTAACATATTCAAGGAGCATCTGAGGGTTTTTAACAGACAATGTCAGCCCCATACCTCCGGTCCATTTTTCCAGAAGTTCATGGTTTGCTGTTTTTCCGATGGCAAAAGCAAGTTTAAGGGCGTTTTTGTCCCAATTGTTTTTACATAGCCGATGTAACGACTCATCGTTATCCGGGCATGGGCTGGTTGAAAAGAAGATGATAACCGGAGGTAACGCCCCGATGGGAGAATTCATAAAAGCATTTTTTGACAGTTTTTGGTTAAGTTCTTCAAAAACAGGGGTAAACGATACTTTTGAATCTGTATCACTGTCTTCAACCGCAGACAGGGGAGTCCAGACATACTGTTCTATGGCCGTAGGTTTTTCGGTGATCCACTGAGCTGTGCCGGAAAAAGCAAGCACCGCTATTTTTATTTCTGCTTCGGTCTTTGCCGCGGCATAGTACTGTAATAGTGCTATATGATTTTCCAGCGCTGTATTTATTGTTTCCAATTTTGTGTTTTTCATAGCCGCAGAATTTTCAACAATAAAAAAGAACGTAAGGGTTTTTCTGGGAATCCTTTCAGGATCGGTCAATATCGGCATATTACACTCCAAAAATGGACTTTATTTCCATCGAGGCCAAATGAAGAATCAGACAGTAACTGTCTCCGTTTATGCGTCCTTCCAGAAACCCCCTGTACGGTTCGCCGCCTTTATTTAATACAAGCGGCTCGTTTCCTTTTTTACCTCCGCCGACAAACATCATCGTGTTTCGTTCATGAAGGTACTTTGCCATGTTAAACAGAAAATCAAATGTAATACCTGATGTGTGCCGGAGCTGATACTTCTTGCTGAATACAAATTTACGGATCGCTTCTTCCTTGGGAAATTCCTTGCCTGACCATTTTACCGGAATATCAACGTCTATATTGGACGGAGATTTTGAAAGATCATGGCGTTCCGTCTCCTTGCCGTCTACCCCGTATAGAACCTGTACCTGAGAAACCGAATAGGCAATTTCATTCCTGCCTGTCAGGTATATCCGGCGCGTTCCGTTGATCAGCCGTCCGCAGTGTTCTATATCTATTTCGGGATCGCTTTTGGCAAGCGCGTTTCCAACAGCGCATTCATTACCGTATTGCCGCAAAAGTGTACGCATATTCTGTCTGGTTTTTAGAAATTGAACGTTTTGTTTTTCCCTGCCGTCAGGAAGGAGCATCCTGATAACGCTCCTTTTTGGCTTTGGCTCAAAACCTACTTTTGAGTCGCGTCTTTGTTCATTTGCAATATTAATTGCCCTCATTTTTCCCTCACATCATCGAAAAATCAATTTCTTCATCTTCTTCACATTCTTCTTCGTCTTCTTCATCAAGCGTTACTTCTTCGGGCAAACTGAGCATTTCAAACGGCGCTTTGTATCCTACAAACATAAACGCTGTTCTGCCGGCTGACAAAACAAAAGCGGTAACCGGCTCATAGCTTGCGCGGTAGCAGTAATCAAACATATAGATATCTGCGCCTATTGCCCCGGCAAGTTCGCTGTCCGGTAATTCATAAAAACCGGTGATGCAATAATCAAGCAAAACCTCCGCCGGAACTTTTCGTTCAAGGGCAACTGTGGAGTCATAACAGGACTTCATAAGCGCTGCGTCTTTTCCGTCCATGTCGACTGCTTTCAGGGACGCCCGCTCTACCCACAAGCCTTCCGGCGACAGTATTCCAAGACCAATTCCACCCCTGGGAATAATGCCGGAAGCGCCTTCGTCAAGATTCGCCGTTTCACATTCCGATCCGTTTTCATCGAATACTATTGTCTTGTTAAAACCATATAATTTTTTACGTTCGATTTTTTCCGGAACAGCACCAAAAAGGCCGCCGTTCAAAGTAAAACCAAGCGATTTCCCCATTGCTCCTCCTTTTCTATTACTAACAAGATAACCCCTTCAGCATGTCAAAGAGTGATAAGGTGAAAATTACTTATAAATATTTTTTTATTTTACTTTGTCACTTTATGACAAGGTAAAAACGCCATGATTAAGCCAAATATGATGGAAATGGAATTAATATATGCCGGAAAGTTTACCATGGGCAGCCCCGAAACCGAACCGGATCGCCAGGACGATGAAACGCTGCACGAGGTAACACTGACAAATGATTTTTACATGGGGCTGTATCCGGTAACCGGGGAACAGTATCTGGCCAAAGAAGTACTTGACTGACTGAAATAAACCAAGATTCAAATCCACCAGTGGCGATCTACAACCAACTAAAACTTTGCCTGTGGTGCTGGCAGGCGGACAAAGATATCAAGGGTGTTTTCGCCTGCCCGCTCCACAGGCTTTATTACGATGATTTGTCAGGAAACCTAATCATGCCTTCATGTATATTATTTTCTTTTTTGGTTCACTGTCGGCTCTTTTCCTGTTTTTTCTAGAAATGAAAATTCTTCTTATCAATAGAACAATTCCCAGAATATCCAGCAGAAACAAAACCGGCAAACCAAGCGAACCGAATAGTAATAACATTCCAAAAAATATTAATAACATTGTAGACAGGAAAAAAATTACCGAATAAGAAATTATCTTTAATCCAATTTTGATCGCTTTGTTTTCCAGGCTGTTGAACAATCCGTTTTTACTGAATATCAGATATCCAAACAAACCCGACGCGATTATTGCAAGAGGAATCATGAACTTTATTCTTTCCAGAAAAACATCAACAAACAGAAAACGCATTGCCCTCCTCTCCACTATTATGCCAGAACCGGGTGTCGGTGTGCTGGACCGGACTGCAAAGCAATCCGGCCGCACACAGACGGACCCCCATTCGCAATATGCTTCCCGGGTTTACTTCTTGATATTGTAGAACGCTTTCCTTCCGGCATATTCTGCAACGCCTTCAAGCTCTTCCTCGATGCGGATTAGCTGATTGTACTTGCAGATACGATCGGTGCGGCTCATTGAACCGGTTTTAATCTGACCTGTTTCCAGGGCCACCACGAGATCGGCAATAAAGTTGTCTTCGGTTTCTCCCGAGCGGTGAGAAACGATAGCGGTATAGCCCGCGCGTTTTGCCATCTCGACGGCCTCGTAAGTTTCTGTTACGGTTCCAATCTGGTTTACTTTGATAAGGATTGAGTTACAGGCTCCCATGCCTATTCCTTTTTCCAGGCGTTTGGTGTTAGTCACAAAAAAATCATCGCCTACGATCTGAACCTTGCCGCCCAGCGATTTGGTTAGCTTTACATAACCATCCCAATCATCCTGATCAAGCGGATCTTCGATGCTTATGATGGGGTATTTGTTTACCCATTTGGTAAAAATGTCGATCATCTCGTCTGCGGAAAAGAGTTTGTCTGGATTCGATTTCCAGAATTTATATCCTTTTTTACCGCCTTCGCCGTAGAGTTCAGAACTGGCGCAG
>WRIB01000082.1 GCA_009782955.1 Treponema sp.
GGAGGAAAGTTATTGTCGATATCCCCCTGGATAATATGGGCAGGCTTGAAGACTGCAAAAGATTACTCACTAAAGGCGTAACCGTACATACCAAAAGCGGCGAGGCATACAATTTTTACAGCCCGAGCATGAGGCCGCAAGAACTGAAAGACTTTCTGGCCCCCTACGCCGCAAAATAAGTAATGAGGCGGTTGTCAATATTCTTTGGGGATAGTTTTATGAAAAAGCAAATTTTGCCGGGAATAAAGGGTATTAATACCGCTGGGCAAGCCCAGCACCCGTCGCCTTTGGCGCCTGCCGCTGTAAAGTTGCTGCTTCGCAGCATCAAGGGCGGGGTATTAAACCTTTTTTGTTCGTCCTCGCTCGGCCATGCGGAAGCAAGCTTCAGCGCGACTCTCGCTCGTCCTCCAATCACCGCCGCGCTTTTATTACTCGTGCTTGTATCCTGCAGCAAAACCAATACATTGTCCGCGGCGGAAATAGGCAATGAGGGGGGCAGCAGCTCCTCTGCCGGTGAACTGACCGCGGCGCGGGACTGGAAAGAGATTTACCTGGAAGAATTACTCGCTGCTCAGGAATATTCCGCTGCCGCCGATTTTGAACACCACGATTCTGAAAGCATGTATCCTCTTTTTCTGTACGCCGCTTATCTCATCGATCTTAATTTTGACGGCACACCCGAACTCCTGCTTTTCGGTCCGGGAACGCGTGACGGCGCCCAGGCGATGCACATATTCACGATAAACGGCGATAGCGTCCAGTTGATATACCGTGGCTGGGGAGATATGGACGCTTTCAAACTGTACCGTAAAGCAGGAAGCAATATCCATGCTTTTACTTTTGTAAGTGCCAGATGGGACATGACAAGCTGGATAGGTGCGTATTATCTAACCAGCGCGGACACCAAAATGAACAGAGATTTCTCCCTGGATGCGATATTTGCCAGGTTTTCGGAACGCCATGATTTCGATGACGAAGGTAATGAGCTCGATCCCACCTACACTTTCAACAGTAATGAAGTGAGCAAAACTGATTATGACCAACTGACGGACACCATGTTTGCCGGGTATGAAGAGCTTCCTTACCGGCCTGTCGGAATGATCTGGAATAGCGAAGGGTACGGAGATACTTTCAGCATAGCACTTTTATCCCCAGCCGAAATAATGCCGTTCCTGGATTCATTTGATGAATAAGACGGGATGGGAGAGCCAGGGTACGACCCGGAAGAATTTTTCCAGGATGAATGAATCAGATATGTTCTCGGCGGTTTTAATGCAGATACCGTCTATGACAGATGCTCTGCGATAAATTGAGATTTTTTGCTATACTCATAACAATGAAGCTTAAACACATATTCAAAGCATTCTTTTTTATTTTCTTAACCGGAATTATAGGCAGCATATTCATCAATATATGGATGGTACTTTCTGCGCGCAACTATATTTACACTGACATAAATTCAACTCCTCCCCGCACGGCTGTACTGGTCCTTGGTTCAATGACATACGGAACAACGCTGTCTCATGTTCTGCATGACCGGGTTATAGGCGGAATACAGCTAATAGAGAATAACAAAGGAAAAAAACTTCTTCTGTCGGGGGATCATGGACAGATTCGTTATGACGAAGTAAACGCTATGAGGCTATTTGTACTGGACAAATCACCTGATATTCCGCAAGAAAATATTTTTATGGATCATGCCGGGTTTAATACCTGGGATTCCATGTACCGGGCCAGGGATGTTTTTGAAGTAAAAGATATCATTATCGTTACACAGGAATTTCATATTGCCAGAGCTGTATGTATAGCCCGCAATCTTGGACTTGATGCAGTAGGCTATGCGGTAAATCAGAATCGTTTTTCCAAAGCCACGATCCGGTATTGGGGATTTCGGGAATACATGGCAAGAGTAAAGGCATTTTTATCCATTGTAACAAAACCAAAACCCCGGTATTTGGGAGACAAAATACCAATTACCGGAGACGGTCGGCTCACCTGGGACTAATCAAATATGGATATTTCTTTCCATATAAAATATACTTATTATTAATGGAAAATCCCCATCCCGTCGCTGTTATTGAGATAGGTTCTACCGGTATACGACTCCTCCTTATCGAATACAATAATGCGGGAGAATGGCGGATTCTGGATCAGTCGGGAAAACCGGTAGCGCTGGGCAGGGATGTTTTTACCTCAGGGGCAGTCAGCAGGGAATCGTTTCTGGAATGTCTTTCGGTGCTTCAGGGTTTTAAAGAACAACTGGGCGCATGGGGAATACAAAAAGAAGATGTTCACATTATCGCGACAAGCGCTGTCCGGGCGGCACGTAACAGAGATATAATTACCGACAGGTTAAGCCGGGAAACAGGACTGAAAATAGCAATTATCGAAGGAATCGAAGAAAACCGGCTGGTGTATCTGGCGGTGCGCTTTGCAATAAAAAACAACCTTCCGCAATTCTGGCGATCCAATTCAATGATACTTGATGTCGGCGGCGGTTCAACGGAAATTATGCTGCTGCGGCGGGGAAAAATGGTGGCTGCTCACAGCCTGAAACTGGGTACAATTCTTATCGATCAAAAAGTCAGGCAGGGTACCGGGTCGGACCGCTTTACAGAACGGTATCTGAACGAAAATGTACATAACGCTCAGGATTTTCTTAATGAAGAAATGGATCTTTCCAATATCCGCACTTTGGCTGCAACCGGTTCAGACGCACAGCAGGCAGCCCGTCAAATCGGAAAGACTCTGAACGAACGCTGTAAAATAATCACCAGAGATGATTTTTTCCGTTTTGTCAAATCAGTAGAAAATTATTCGGTAGAAGACTGCGTCCGCCGTCTGGGTATACCCTTTGTAGATGCCGAAGGCTTTGTACCGGGTCTTGTTATCTACCGTACCTTTATGGAACGGCTGGCAGCGGAAGAACTTGCAGTGCCGGAAGTGTCGATACGCGAAGGCTATCTGATAAGTCTTGTCAGAGGTATAGACCGGAAACTACAGGATGATTTTTATTCCCAGGTTATTGCTTCCGCACTTAACCTGGGGCGCAAATATCATTTTGACGAAGCGCATAACCGCCATGTTACGGAATTGTGCCTTGCCCTCTTTGACGCTCTGACAAAAGAACACGGCATGGGCGAACATGAACGAATGCTGCTGGAAATAGCTGCCCTCCTCCACGACATAGGAATGTTCATTCGCAGTTCACGGCATCAGCTGCACGGCCAATACATTGTAACAAATTCGGAAATCTTCGGCCTTAAACAGGAAGAATTGGACATTATCGGCAATGTAATCCGTTACCACCGGGACGAACTTCCTTCTCCTGCCCATATTGAATATATTGCCCTTCAGCGGGAAGAAAGGATGATAGTACTTAAAATTGCCGCAATACTGCGTATAGCGGATGCCATGGATCGCAGTCATCTGCAGCGAATCGGCGATCTTGTTATAGAAAAACGGGAAGAAACATTAATAATCCGCAGCGGCGGCAGCAATCAATTGGATAAAGAAAATTCCGTTACGGCAGAAAGAAGATACGGCTACAGCGATTTTCCTCTGGAACAGATGGGACTTAAAGAAAAAGCGGATTTGTTTCAGGATGTATTTGGATATAAGGTGATATTAATATGAGGGTCTTTGACCCTCGAGCGTAAGGAATTTATTATAGTTTACCGCCAGGAGGCGGTATGTGCATGACTGAATTACTAAACAGGGAATTATCCTGGATTAATTACAACACCCGGGTCCTGGAAGAGGCGCTCAGAAAAGACCTGCCTCCTCTGGAACGATTTCGTTTTATTTCAATAGTAACGTCCAATTTTGATGAATTTTTTATGATACGTATTGCCGCCCTTAAACATGCTCTGGCATCGGATAATTATGCCGGAAATGCAGCCCAGGTGCTTCAGGACGCGTCCGCATTAATACAAGGTTGTTTTGTAAAACTCTACAAATGTTTAAACGAAGAAGTATTCCCCGCCCTTGCTGCAGGGGGTCTGGAACTGCGGCGTCCTCCCTATACAGCTGACGAGACCGCTTACCTTGGACCGTTTTTTAAACGGGAGATCCTGCCGATTTTAACTCCCTTGCGTTTCGGCCCGGCGGCAGCCAATGATAATGATTCTTCCCAGATTACGGACGAACAGGGTGAACTGCCGCTTTCTTCAGTACAAACAAAAACAACGCCATCCATTACCAGCGGAATCCTTTACGGCGCATTCCTTCTTGAAACAGCAATTAGTTCTGAAAATCCGCAGTTGTCCGAAGCAGGACAGCATATTTCTATTGTCGGGATTCCTCCCATTCTTGATCGCATTATCCGTCTTGATACGGAAAGCAGTTCAAAACAACGATGGGCTTTGCTGGACGATCTTTTAATGCTGTGGGGCGATTCATTTTTTCCGGGTTACGAAGTAAAAGAACGGCTCCTTTTCAGGATACATCGTGATGCAGATTTTTCCGTAGACGAAAAACGTGATGATGATTTTATGGAAGCTATGGAAGAAGTGCTTGTTAAAAGGGATCGATCTATGGCTGTAAGGATGATTTATTCCTTATGGGATACCACAACAAAAAACGAAAACAGCTCAAAAATAATAAACGCCATTACCGGGCATTTGGATCTTTCCGCAGAGGATCTTTTTTCCTCCTCCGGTCCGCTTAATCTTGCAACATTGGGCAGTCTTGTAAAGACTCAGGGGTTTGAAAATCTTAAGCGAAAATTCCCCAAGCCTTTTGCACACCCTGCTTTCCATCCGGAAACTTCTGTCTGGGAAACAATCAGAGCGGGAGATGTACTCTTAACCCTGCCCTACCAGTCCTTTGATCCGGTAATCCGTTTCTTTGAAGAAGCCGCCTCCGATCCGGAAGTAGTATCCATAAAAACAACATTGTACAGAACAAGCGGTCATTCCCCAATAATTGAATCGCTAAAACAGGCTGCCCTGAACGGAAAGCATGTAACAGCGCTGGTAGAATTAAAGGCCCGTTTTGACGAAGAACGTAATATTTCCTGGGCAAAAGAACTGGAAAAATCCGGCGTGATTGTTGTCTATGGCCTTGCCAAACTTAAGGTTCATGCAAAAATCTGCCAGGTAATTCGCAGGGAAACCACAGGATTGGTTCAATACCTTCATTTTTCTACTGGAAATTACAATGACAAAACGGCGCGGGCATACAGCGATCTTTGTCTTTTCAGCTGCAGAGAAGACTTAGGACGCGATTCCGCCCTGTTCTTTAATATGTTGTCCGGGTATTCAGCTCTTCTTCCCATGCATGCGCTGGTAATGGCGCCCCGTCAGTTAAAGCAAAGGTTAATAGAGCTGATAGACAGAGAAGCAAAACGATCAAAAGAGGGTTCAACCGGAAGGATCGTGGCAAAAATTAATACTCTGGCAGATGACGATGTTGCCGCGGCTCTTTACCGGGCATCACAGGCAGGGGTAAAAATCAGCCTCAACGTAAGGGGAATTTGTACACTGGCGCCGGGAAGAAAAGGACTTTCAGAAAATATCCAGGTAATAAGTATTATCGATCAATTTCTGGAACATTCACGTATCCTGTACTTTAACAATGGCGGAGCGGAAGAATTTTTTATTTCCAGCGCCGACTGGATGCCCCGTAATCTGGAACGCCGGGTGGAACTTCTTATCCCTGTTTTGGATGAAGGGATACGGGAAGAACTCAAAAACATTTTGGGAGCATATTTCAAAGACAATTCCCAATCCTGGATTTTAAAAGCCAGCGGAACCTGGGAAAAACAAAAGAAAAAACAAAATGAAGCTGCTTTCAGGGTTCAGGAATACCTGCAAAAACTGGCAGAGAAAGCAGTAGAGCATCATTTGAAAACACCTCAGGACTTTATTGTGCGGCGAACGTAAAACTCCAATTCAGCGCTGAGCCTGGCATACAAATTGGTTACATAAAACCAGTTAATCAATAGACTTTTTTCTGCTAAAACGTTATATTTGATTTGAATTATCTACCAAATGAGAGGTACACATGATACGCGGTGGAGACATCGTTAAGGGAACCTGTCTGCTTCAGAAAGGGCAGCCCTATCTGGTCGTTGAACGGGAATTCCACACTCCCGGTAAGGGAACTGCCATTGCCAGGATAAAAATGAAAAGCATCAGGGACGGATCGGTGTTAAGCCTTACCGTGCCAACACAGCAAGAAATTGAAGATGCTGAAGTTGCTATTGTAAATTGCCAATACCAATATTCTGATCAGGACAATTTTCACTTTATGGACAACGAGTCTTACGAACAATACGAAGTGCCTATTTCTGAAATGGAAGAAAAAAAATATTACCTCCAGGAAGGCGGCTCTTATGAACTTACCATCTGGGAAGGATCGGTAATAGATATCAAGATTCCCTACAAGGTTATATTTACTGTGGCTGAATCGGAAAACTATGTAAAAGGCGATACTGTTTCAGGCGCAACAAAACCGATTGTTACTGAAACAGGCCTTACAGTACGGGTTCCTCTCTTTATAAAACAGGATGAAAAGATCCTCGTAAATACTGAAACCAATGAATATGTAGAGCGGGTGAATTAGACTGCCCAAAAAGCCAGAATCACTGAAAAATACCTGGACTTTGCAAAAGATATGTATATAACCGTGTCTTTTACGCTAAGAGACAATTTAACAAGGATTTTTTTCACCAGGAAAGCTGGGCAAGACAACGGAGGCTGTTCAAAAACTTCAGTTTTTGGAACAGTTACCCTAGATTTATGGGAAAAATCGGCAAAAAGTCGATTTTTCCAAAGCTTGTTCCGAAACTAACAGAGTTTTGGAACAAGCTCAACGGTCTCCTTGTAGCCCAAAGCTTCAAACCGCTGCCTTGCCCAGCTTTCCCACCTGTGGTAAACTGTGTGAATGGCCGACGACTATGTGGTTGAAACCGGAAAGGCTTTGCCCCTTGGAACGAAAGTCACAGACCGGGGTGTAAACTTTTCTGTTTTCTCCCGTCATGCCGAAGAAGTTAGTCTTATTATTTTTGAAAGCGCCGAAAAAAACAGTTCGTATACGGAAGTAAAACTAGACAAGCAAAAAAACAAAACCGGCGATATCTGGCACTGCCATATTAACGGTCTTGCCGAAGGAGCCTGCTATCTTTACAGGGTAGACGGGCCGTACCTTCCGGAAAAAGGGCTGCGCTTTAATCCTCACAAGACGTTGCTCGACCCCTATGCAAAAGCTCTGACGAGTTTAAATGATTGGGATATTTTGGCGTGCCTGGGTTATGATCCTTCAGATCCGTCAAAGGATCTTTCTTTTTCTACGAAGGATGATCTTTTAAATCAACCCCGCTGCATTGCAATAAACGACGATTTTGACTGGCAGGGTGATCTTCCGCTCAATTATCCGCTTCGCTTCAGTATTCTTTACGAAACACACATCAAGGGTCTTACCGCTCATCCCGATTCCGGTGTTGAGCATAAAGGCACCTACCGTGGGGTGATCGAAAAGATTCCTTTCTTTAAAGATTTGGGCGTTACCAGTCTGGAGTTTCTTCCGCTGCAGGAATTCGACGAACATGAATATCCCCGCAGAAATCCGCGGACAGGAGAAATGCTGACCAACTACTGGGGTTATTCTACGGTGGCATTTTTTGCGCCAAAGGGATCGTATGCCGCCGACACCGCTCCCGGCG
>WRIB01000083.1 GCA_009782955.1 Treponema sp.
AAGGGTATCTGTTGTTTCTTGGTTTGGGCGGTGCTTTCGCTGCAGAGGCAGCCATGGAAAGGGAAGCAAGTAAAAAAATTCTTATCATTGAATATGATCTTAATGGTATTGCGGAACTTTTAAGCAGTAAAGATTATATTAAACTGTTTCAGGATTTCAGAGTTCATTTGCTTTGTGATCCTTCTGCAGAACAACTAAAATCTTTTATTTTAAGAAATTATATACCGGCTATTGACGGCGGTATTCGGGTTATTCCGCTTCGTGCCCGTACCGATGCGGACCAGCGTTTCAGTGAAGCCGCTGATGCAGTGAAGAATGCCATTGATGCGGTATCCATGGATTATTCAGTGCAGGCTTATTTTGGGAAAAGGTGGTTTTCCAATATTATAAGAAACCTGCCTCTTGCCGAAAGGCAGAGCGAAAGAATAGCACCAATACGAAAAGCTATTATCTGTGCAGCAGGTCCTTCACTGGAAGTACAAATTCCTGAAATAAAAAAAGAAAAAATAGTAAGTAACAATGAAAAAAGCTTTATTATTGCAGTAGATACTTCTCTTCCGGTTTTGCTTCAGGCGGGTATAGAACCGGATGCGGTAATATCCATAGATTGTCAACACATCAGTTATCAGCATTTTTTCTGTATGCTACCAGAAAAAACAGTCCTGTTTTTGGATATTGCCAGTCCGCCTCCTGTTGCATCGCGTACCGAAAACCGGGTGTTTTTTTCCGGTGGACATCCTTTTTCTTTATACATAAGCCGGTCATGGAGACCGCTTCCGGTGCTGGATACGTCCGGAGCAAATGTTACTTATGCCGCACTTTCACTGGCGGAAAATCTTGGAGTAAAAGAACTAACCATTTACGGAGCTGATTTTTCTTATCCTTTGGGAAAAACGTATTCCAGAGGGACTTATATCTATCCTTATTTTGAAAAAAGACAGTCCCGGTATACGCCGCTTGAAGCTCAACACTCGGTATTTCTTTACCGCGATTCATCACTTGAGAAAATTAAAAAAAATGAAAGTATCTGGTATTATGAAACAAAATCCCTGAAATTTTACAGAGAAAAGGCAAGTGAAAAAGAAAAGACAATAACCGGAAATAAATCACGCGGCCTTTCGCTTTTTTGCTCCGGAACATTACGTCAATGTGCCAGAGATTTCTTAACAGACTATAGGGAATCTGTTGAAAAACTGGATTCTTTTGAACAGCGACAACAGGATGAAATTGCCGCTACTCTGCTCCCTCTTGCTGCATTTTTCAGAAGATTAAATCCGTTATATAATTCTGTTGAACTTTTTGCAGCCGTAAAATCATACTGCCTTGAAGAATTAAAAAAAACAGTACAGTAAATGGGCAATTAATCAAAACTAAATCCGTCTATACTATCGTATTTTGTGCTGGTTTTAAATTCTTTTATTGGCTTCCATTGTACTACAAAATATATCTGGCTGTTAAATCTGTATTTGTATTGAGGAGGAGATTTATCCAATTCAGGTTTCAGAACAATTCCTAAAGTCGCGTCCCAGTCTCCCAAATGATGGACCACATCCAGGCCAAAAGATTTTAGTTTAAAACCCGATTCCTGCCGTTTTTTAATATTATCAAAACGGAAAGAATTAAAAATATCGATTAATATATTTTTTTCTCCCGGGACATCAATATCCTTGTTTCCAAAAACAGGAGTATTTTGAAAATAGCGGAATATAACAGTGTTTTCAGAATGAGAACTAAGGATTACATCCAAAAAACGGTTTATCCTTAATCCGGCGCTTAAGGTAAAATAAAATTTTGAATAAGTATAACGCTGAAGATCGTAATTTACCCCGGTATTAACCGAACCTTCAAAACTAACCCGGCCCCCTTCATTCATTGAATGGGTTTTTTGGTAGTCAATGGTAAAATATTGGGGGTTGAATCTTTCCACAGCGTCCTGATACCAGCCGGAAAGCCTGGGATCCGCAGGATTATTTCCGGTAACCAACTCATAACCAAAGGTTCTGGTTGCGGTAAATGATGCGCTCAGCCCTCCCCAAATCAGACTTGTGTTCATCATGGTCCAGTCGGATTTTTCCGGATCGTAGACCATATAATGCCGAAGCGCAATGTTATCGGCAAAGCGCAGAGTTTCGGTGAAATATAACGGTTCATAGTAAGGGTTTTCAAAAGGACGGTGAACTCTGGTTTTGGCATTTGTTTCCGATATCCATACTCTGGCCGTGGCATCAGCGGCCAGGGTTCCTTCTTCCGGAGGAAGATCTGCGGCAATCGAAAGGGTTTGCATATAGTCCATTATATTGGCGTTAAAATTACCCTGAAGACGGTGAATCTCAATATCATTACGATTCCATTTTCCGGCGTTCATACTCCATTCGTCATTTTTATAACGACCGGATGCAAGAATTCCTCTGAGTGTATAGTTGATATTACTGGTTTCCCATATTTCGTTTTGAAAAAAAGGACGAACAGTAAACCCATACGCGGCTGAACTGGTAATATACCGCATATTGTGCATTTGTCTCATAGCTGTATTAAGCTCAGGACTGCCCTTCCCGTACACTGTTTCATTCATATATGAATAATTCTGCCAGGATGTGGTTCCGTAGAACCGGAGTGAATGGGAATAGATATCATTTTTATCTGCCAGTGTTAAACCTACGTTTCCATCGACCCTTACACTGAAGATCTGATATTCAATATCTGACCAGTCTATATCTTCCGGTTTGGTCCATTGTTTAGTCGGGGATTTATCGGAATTGAACCGTATTTCCGAAGCGGCCGTAGGGGTAAGTCTGTAATCTACAGTAAAAAGGTGTCCTCCTAAAGATTGAGTATTTATTATCCTGGAGATCGCCGGAGGATCAAGTTCCCCTGCATTATAAAACTCTTCTGTTTCGTCAGAGCGTTCCCATGGCGGAATAAGACGTGGCAAGCCTTCTATAAACGCATCTTCTCCCATTCCTGTCTTTCTGTTACCCAGTGTTACAGGCATACCGCTTATGGAAGCAGTAATGGAAAAAAGCGTGAATTTATCGGGGAAGAAAAAGGTGCTGTTTGGCGGATGTGAAAGTTCGAATGGGGGAGACGGATCGGTTGTTCTTGTATCAAATGTAACAGCCATGGCCGCGCTGGCAATCGATAAATCTTTTATATACGGTTCAAACGGTACGGTGGAGAAAGAAACCCGTCCGTTCAATTGCCATGAATACGAACTAAGCGCGGTATCGCTAATGATAAAGTCAGGCGTAGTGGCGCTTTTTAGCTGGGAAAAAAGATCTGAACTTTCGGAACGTCTCATAAAATCATTGTCTACATAAGGGTCTGAATAAAAGGGAAGCTCCCAGTTTATCTCTGCCCTGCGTACCGCACTTCCCGAAGTATTTGCCGAACCGGAACTGACAAAACGGTAGCGGAAAGGAACAGAATAATCAAACAATCTGGACTTATGCCATTTGCTTATTCCGTTGTAATCCGGGAAAAAAGGAGTAAAGATTCCCTGATCAAGTGCAACATCTCGGCTAAAACCGATGCCGCCGGAAAAAGAAATGTCTCCGAAATGTTCTTTTGAGGGAATGGTTAATTCAGAACCAAGATAATAACCAAGGTTTACATAGGCATCTGCCATAAGAGAAAGCCGCGTTTCATTCTCATCCCTTCGTTTTGCTCCGGTACTGCGTAAGAATATTCCTTCGCGTATCTTTTCCATATCTTCACCGCTTCCCATTATCGCCGTGATGGAACTTTCTTCCGAACTGCTCGCTGCTTTGGGCCGGCCTAAAATATACGTTGTGGTCTGCACATAAGTTCCTTCCCTTGACCTGTACCCAAGTACCGGGTGAAAGATAATTTCATTGGCCGGATAATAAAAAGCAGGCAGCCACAATACGGGAATTTCCCCTACCCTGACCACAGCATTTAATATTGCCCAGTCCGAACCCGGGAGCAGCCAAAGTTTGGATGCTCTTATTGACCACAAAGATTCTTCTTCTTTTGCATTGGTAATCTCGGCCTTTCGAAGCACTGTAGAGTTTTCTCCACTTCGGGAAATTACTTCACCCGCAAAACGGTACCTGGTTTCTCCTTCGGAAAGTTCATGGTCAGATACACCTTTCATAAAAGCAACGGACCAGTTATCCAGATTTACCGTAATTCCTTCTCCGCGGAAAGTTTCTAATTTTTCGCCATCTTCTTTTATGTAAGCAACGTCTCCTGTAGCAGTAAGAAGTTTTCGTGTTCTGTTGTACAGTATTTGATTGGCCCGGACTCTGTGCAGTATTGTTCCGTCTTTCAGAGTAATGGAAACACTACCGCTGAGCCGGACATAATCTTCGTGGACCGATTCAACGGTAAAGTATTCTGTTGTCTTTGCGTTTTCTATTGTAATAACAAGAGTATCGTCTGTGTCTGTTTCAATTGTTTTTTCTCCCGGTTTTTCCAGTTTATAGTATTCACGAAGCCGGGATTCAAGGGCTTCCCTGCTGCCTTCCCTGCTTAAACCAAGGCTCAGGCACCAGTCTGCCAGTTCTTCCTGCGTAGAGGTGTCTATATCCCTTTCCAGCACATAGGCCGGATTAAGTACGGTTTTTGTATCTTCTTGTTCTGTTTCTCCCTGTAACAACTCTGCGGGCGAAGCAGTTTCTGTATACTGGGGAAAAAGCATGAGAGCGTTAAGAATGACAAAAAAAACGACCAGAAGCCTTTTCATTTCTTACTGTTCATTATTTCCTTTAAATACTTTCCTGTATAGGACTTGGTGCAAACAGCAACTTTTTCGGGGGTTCCGGTAACAACCACATGCCCTCCCTTATCACCCCCTTCGGGGCCCAGGTCGATGATATAATCGGCCTGAAGCAATACGTCGAGGTTATGTTCGATCATTATTACCGTGTTTCCCTGATCGGTTAAACGCTGAATTACTTCCATAAGCTGTTTTACATCGGCAAAGTGGAGCCCTGTTGTAGGTTCGTCAAGAATATACAGGGTTTTTCCTGTAGAACGCTTTGAAAGTTCCAGGGCGAGTTTTACACGCTGCGCCTCCCCTCCGGAAAGAGTCAGTGCTGACTGTCCCAGCTTTACATAGCCCAACCCGACGGAAAGGAGGGTGTCGAGTTTGCGGGCAACCTGAGGTATGGGCCGGAAAAACTCCGCCGCTTCTTCTATGGTCATTTCGAGTACGTCGGCAATGTTCTTGCCTTTATAGCGTATCTCCAGTGTTTCCTTGTTAAAGCGCTTTCCATGGCAGATATCGCAGGTAATGTATACGTCGGGAAGGAAGTTCATTTCAATTTTAATGTTACCGTCGCCGGAACAGTTTTCGCATCTGCCGCCGCGTACATTAAAGGAAAAGCGACCCGGCTTATAACCGCGCTTTCTTGATTCTGGAAGCGAAGAATATAAATCCCGTATTGCGCCGAAAAACTGAACATACGTTGCCGGGTTTGACCGCGGCGTTCTGCCAATGGGGCTTTGATCGATGTCGATAACCTTGTCTATGTTTTCATCACCTTCCAGCGATTTGTATTCCCCTTCGGCACGGAAAGAATCGTATATCCTGTTTGCCAAAGCAGGGTACAGTACATCACTTAATAAGGTTGATTTTCCCGAGCCGGAAACTCCCGTAATGCAGGTAAAAATACCCAGCGGAATGGTAACATCAATATTTTTTAAATTGTGTTGGGTTATACCGGAAAGGAACAACGAGTTACCGTTACCCTTCCGGCGTTTTTCGGGAATTGCCATTTTTAACGTACCGGCAAGGTACTGTCCGGTAAGGCTTCCCTTAACCTTCATGATTTCACGCGGCGTACCCTGGGCCACGACTTTGCCGCCGTGAACCCCTGCACCAGGGCCAAGGTCGACGATATGATCGGCGGTACGCAGGGTTTGCTCGTCATGTTCAACAACAATCAGCGTGTTTCCCAGGTTCCGTAAGTAGAGCAGCGTATCGATAAGCCGCTGGTTATCACGCTGGTGCAGCCCAATCGACGGCTCGTCCAGAATGTACAGCACCCCCACAAGGCTTGAACCGATTTGAGTGGCAAGCCGAATGCGCTGCGCTTCCCCGCCGGAAAGCGTTGCGGATTTCCGTTCCAGAGAAAGATAATCCAGGCCGACATTTTGCATAAAACCCAAACGGGAATAAATTTCTTTTAAGATTTGTTTTGAAATGATCTTTTCGCTCTGGCTCATCTTAACGTTATCAAAAAACTTCAATGAATCAGTAACCGACAGACTGGAAAGTTCCCAGATGTTTTTTCCGCCAATGGTTACCCCAAGCGCTTCCTGTTTAAGCCGTTTCCCCTCACAGTCTTCGCAGGGCTTTTGACTCATGAATTTTTCCAGCCAGTCTTTTACGCCTGTCGACTGGGTTTCAAAATAACGGCGTTTTAAATCTTCCAGTACGCCGGGGAACCGTGAGTTGTATTCAAAGTGTCCGGTGCCTTCACGGTTTTCGTAACGGACTTTTATTTCGTCCTTTGAACCGTGAAGTATGGCACGCAGTATTGATTTTGGCAGATCTTTAAACGGCGTGGAAAGGCTGAACTTGTAATGCTTTGCAAGGCTTTCAAAACGACTGCGGTGCCATGCGCTGTCGGGATTGTAGGGAACGCAGCCGCCTTCGTTAAACGAAAGATCCTTGTCGGGTATTACAAGGTCCGCATCGAATTCCATTCTGATTCCCAGACCGGAACAGGAAGGGCATGCACCATAAGGGTTGTTAAAAGAAAACAGCCGCGGCTGAAGTTCGGGAATGGAAATACCGCAATCGGGACAGGAATTCTTCTGTGAAACAAACTGTTCGTAAACCTTGTCCTCGCCTTTTCTTTGCGCAAGGATCAGCATGATCCCGTCTGCAGCATCCAGAGCCGCTTCGACCGATTCCGCAAGACGGGAGCGGATATCGGAACTAACAACAAGCCTGTCTACAATGATTTCTATGCTGTGTTTTTTTTGTTTATCAAGTTTTATATCTTCGTCCAGGTTTACCGGCACCCCGTCTATTCTGGCTCTGGCAAAACCTGCCTTGCGCGCATTGTCGATTATATCACGATGCTCGCCTTTTTTTCCCCGTATTACCGGCGCCAGGATCTGCACCCGGTCGCCCTCCCCCATTGTAAGTATCGTGTCGATGATCGAATCCACCGCCTGTTCCCGAATCTCCCTGCCGCACTGCGGACAATGGGGTATCCCGGCACGCGCATAGAGCAACCGGTAATAGTCGTAAATCTCGGTAACCGTTCCAACGGTAGAACGGGGATTGCGGTGGGTTGATTTTTGTTCGATTGAAATAGCCGGCGAAAGCCCTTCGATATAATCAAGATCGGGTTTGTCCATACGGCCCAAAAACTGCCGTGCATAGGCGGAAAGACTTTCCACATACCGCCGCTGGCCTTCTGCAAAAATCGTATCAAAAGCAAGTGAGCTTTTTCCCGACCCGGAAAGCCCTGAAATAACAATAAGCCTGTCCCTGGGCAGTTCAAGGTCG
>WRIB01000084.1 GCA_009782955.1 Treponema sp.
TAAAAACTGCCTGTTCCCGCTTATAGGAATCAGTATTTACATTGGAAAGGTTGTTAGCCACCGAATCAAGCCGCCACTGCTGAGCCCGCATTCCGCTGGCCGCAGTATAGATGCCTTTGACCACTTCTTCACACTCCTGATTACAGTATCGGCGGTTAAAGAAAGGAAATTATGGGGAATTTTAAGGCTTTTAAAACTTTGTTTCAATCGTTTTTTTGTAAAACCAGTTTGCGAATGTATATAAGAATAATTTTTTGACACTTGCCCGGAATTCATTTAAAATAAGATTCATAACAGATGATGTTTCAAAACTTTACTTTTTGGAACAAGCATAATATATAAAGAAGGATACGGATTATGCGTCACCAAATGTCCATGATTAGGGCGTATCTCGTTTTTACTATTGGGTTGATATGCATATTGGGCGGTATTCTTTATGTTGTACACTCCAGTACAGATGATATTATTTCGGAACTTACACTGAGCCGGGTTCAATCGGCAAACAGGGAACTTGTTAATTATATACAAAATCTTCAGAATTCCACATTAAGGTGGGCAGAAGCAATATCGCGTGACGAAAATATCATATACCAATTAAAAAACAAAGACCGTGAAGTTCTTAAATCGTATTTTGAAACCCTTAGGACGGGTATAGATTCTGCAACCGTGTGCGATTCAAACGGAATTGTCCTTGTCAGAACGCATAGTAACATGGCGGGAGATGATATTTCGGGATACACGTCTGTTTCGGCAGCGCTTCGCACGGGCATTGTCTCAAGTTCAATAGAAAATATCTCCAGTCTGAACGGACATCTCTCAATTTATACAAGCGCCCCGGTTTTTGACGGCGATACCCTGATTGGTTCCATTAGCTGCAATTATGATTTGGAAAAAGTTGGTTTTCTGGAATCGATAAAAGACGAAACCGGCTGCTATTCAACCATTTTTGGAGGAACCGTCCGAATCAACACCACTCTTTTGAACCGGGATGGTACCCGCGCCATCGGAACAACCGCAGACGGGGATATAATTCAAGTTGTTATGGGCGAAGGAAAAGTATATACGGGCAGACATCCAATATTCGGCAAAATGCACGAGGTTTGCTATTCTCCGCTTGTATCCGGCGGACAGACAATCGGTATGCTTAGTGCGAGTTATGACATTGATTCAACAGTAAAAAGACAGGGTACCATGGATGCCTTTATTATTCTGGTGTTCCTGATAAGCCTTATTACGGCGGGAGTTTTTATTATACTTTCAAGGAGGACATCGCAAAGACTCAGCCAGACGCGCGAGGAACTGGTTAACGAAAAAGAAGCGTCGTTTACCATGATGGAAAGTATATTGCATACTATGGCCAGTCATATCTATGTAACGGAACTGGAAACGGATAAAATACTTTTTGTTAACGAAAGTTTAATAAAAGCATATAATTTGCCGGATGATGTTAAAGGCAAACAATGCTGGAAATTTTTTCAGAAGGGCTTTGACAAACGCTGCGACTTTTGTCCCAAGAACAAGCTTAAAACCAGCCCTGACGAGACTGTTGTTTGGGAAAATCACAATACGGTAACAGGCAGGCGTTACAGAAAAACAGACCGCATCATCGACTGGCCCGATGGTACAAAAGTACATTTACAGCAAAGCGACGACATTACCGAATTAAAAGATGCGCTTGCCCTGAAAAGACAATACGAACTGCAAACACTAATGTCGTCTATTTCCCGCAGTTTCCTGTCAGATGCCGATGTAGATACACTGATCGCGGAAAATCTGCGAACAGTCGGTAAATTTATGGAAATTCCCCAGGTGCTTTTTTTCAGACTGGAAAACACCGGTTCGGAACTTGTTTGCCGCAACGAATGGATCGATCCGAAATTTGGCCTGGATTCGCGCATAGGCGGCAGAATGCCATTAGAAGCGCAAATGACTTCCTTTATCAGTAACCTGAAACCGGGTGTCGGAAAAGACTCATGCCTTCATTCAAATGATCCTGCTATCAAAAAAACCATGTCACCGTACAGGGTAAGCTTTAACAACTACATTACAACGCCTATTTTTGTAAAAAGCAAGCTGGTTGCGGTACTTGATTTTTCAAAGGAAGATGATGGGAAGGAGTGGAGCGAAAGTGAAATAAATCTTGCAACTCACTATGCCAGTATTTTGTCGGGAGTTTTTGAACGGGACGCCATGGTACGTCAATATTCTGTGGTGGAAAACTCCAATAATATCGTTCTGTATGCCGATCAAGACGGCAAACTTTCCTATTTTAATCCAGCTCTCGTCGAAATCAGCGGCTACACCGAAGAAGAACTTAATGAAGGCGGGTTTGATCTTATCTTTGACGAACAGACTGTACGTGACATAAAAGACGTTTTTATACAGCAGACACTGTTAAACGGCGCCGAGAGCAGGGAGCTTGTCTTGCTGTGCAAAGATGGTTGCAGGCGGATTTTGGCGACATCAAGTTTTGTTGTACGAAAAGATACTGTTGCTGCCATTACTACAGATGTAACCGAGGAACGGGCGCTCAGATCCGAGTTGATTACCGCAAAAGAACAGGCTGAACGCGCCAGCCGCGTCAAGAGCGAATTTATCTCCCGGATGAACCATGAAATGAGAACTCCGATGAACGCGATCATCGGAATGACAATTTTGGCTGCAAACACGGAAGACCCGGAGAAAAAAAATAACTTTCTTAAAAAAGTTGACGATGCATCCCGTCATTTGATGGACCTTATCAATGATCTGCTTGATATAACCAAGATAGAAGATGGCAGCTTTGACCTTGTCTATTCGGATTTTAGTTTTGAAGTGATGCTAATGAATGTATTGAATGCTGCCAATTTATATGCCGAAGAAAAGCACCAGCGGCTTTCTGTGGAAATAGATCCAGCCATACCCAGTACGCTTAAGGGCGATGAGCACCGTTTGTCACAGACAATATATAATTTGCTGGCAAACGCCGTCAAATTTACACCCGAAAATGGTTCAATACAGTTTAAAGCTGCCATGCTCGGCGAAGAAAATGGAATACTCGCCCTGCAAATCGAAGTTGCCGACAACGGTATTGGTATTTCAAAAGAACAACAGGATATGATTTTCAGCTCTTTCGAGCAAGTTGATGGGGGTATCGACAGAAAATTCGGCGGCGTAGGGCTCGGACTTCCCCTATCCAAGCGTATTATCGAACTGATGGGCGGAAGGATATGGGTAGAATCCGAACCCGGCAAGGGCACAAAATTTACATTTACCGTTAAGATTGAAAAAAGTCTTTCATTGCCTGATGATACAACCATACCTTCGGATTTGAATGGGGATATATCATCCATTAATGGCAAGACCGTGTTACTGGTTGAGGATACTGAAATCAATCGCGAAATTGTTATTGCCATGCTTGAAGAAACGGGAATAAACATTGAATGTGCCGAAAACGGCAAACAAGCCCTTGATTTGCTTTCTGCCAATCCAAAGAAGTATAACATTGTTTTTATGGACATAAACATGCCGGAGATGGATGGCGTGGAAGCAACCCGCCGCATACGCACATTAAATGAACCGGAAGGATCACATGTACCGATTATTGCCATGACAGCCAATGTACTTCCCGAAGATGTAAAAAAGTACCTCGCAGCCGGTATGAATGATCATATTAGCAAGCCATTGGATTTTGACGAACTCATGCTTAAACTAAGAAAGCATATGAACCTGCAACTGACACCCGGTTGACACCAGCGGTGTACTCCGGTAAATTCACTTCAATAAGACTTGAGAAGTCTACAACCCTTAACAGCGCGAGAGTGGTGGAATTGGTAGACACGCTAGACTTAGGATCTAGTGCCATTGGCTTAAGGGTTCAAGTCCCTTCTCTCGCACGAAGTAAGAGAGAAAGGACTTGAACGGTTTGTCCCGCCGACCAACGGGAGGAAGAGACGCCATGGATGGCGTCGAAAGGGACAAACCGCGGCCTGGAAGGAGCAAACAGGAAGTTTGCGACTGGAAGGCAAGTCCCTTCTCTCGCACGAAGTAAGAGAGAAAGGAGCCATTAAGTCAATGTCTTCTCTCGCATATCATAATTTAAGAGGAAAATTGTGCCTGTAACAAAAGAAATTACCCGCCTTGAACATTCGGCGGTAAAATTAACCCTGACAGTGGGAAAAGATGATGTCCGTTCCCAATATGATGATCTTATTAGAGACTATGTAAAAAACGTTGCCATACCCGGTTTTAGAAAAGGAAAAGTACCCCGGGAAGTGCTGGAACGGAAATTCGGCGATGGCCTTAAAGATGAAGCGCTGAACAAGATATTCAGCAAGGTAATTACCGAAGTATTCGAGGATCAAAACTTCCCAAAAGAAGACCAGCCTCTCCCCTATTCTACCCCCCGGCTGGACGGAGAACCGGCGCTGGAATTCGATACGGACCTTACTTTCTCCGTGATCTACGACGTACTTCCCAAACTGACAGTAGGTCCCTGGAAGGGCATGGAAGTAGAAGTAACCGATGTACAGGTCAGCGATGAAGATATATCCCGGGAATTGGAAGAAATCCGGGAACGGAATGCCATGGTGCTGGAACGTGATGATAATGCAGCGGCGGCCAAAGATGACGTAGTAACGGTACATTACTGCGAAATTGATGAAAATGGAAACACTGTTCCTAACAGTGAAAGGCAGGATTTTGTCTTTACCCTTGGTTCACAGTACAATCTTTATCAATTTGATGACGACGTTACCGGGATGAAAAAAGGAGATTCCAAAGACATTACCAAAACATTCCCTGACGACTATGTCCACAAAGAGCTTGCCGGTAAAACAATTACAATACGTGTTACAATGGCAACCATAAAGGAAAAAAAGCTTCCTGACCTGGACGATGAACTGGCTCAGGATGTAGACGAAAAATACCACAGTCTGGACGATTTAAAAAACAACATTAAAGATAAATTGGAAAAAAACCTGGAAAAACGACTTCGGGATATAACAGTTTCCAAAATACTGGAAAAAGTAATGGAAACCACTCCAATTGACCTTCCAGAATCAATGGTAAACCTGGAATTGGACTCCCGTTTCAGGGCATTGGCCCGGCGTTTTAATTCAACTGTCGAGGATTTGGCAAAAAACCTCCCCAAAATGGGTCAAAATCCGGAACAACTCCTTGCCGAATGGAAACCGGAAGCGGAAAAAGCATTAAAAAGCCGGCTGATTGTCGAAACATTAATGCAGGACTTAAAATTCGAAGCTTCCGATGAAGAACAGGAAGAAGAAATAGAAAGAATTATTTCTGAATCGAATAATCCTTCGGATACTGAAGCGATTAAAAAGTACTATGATCAGGAAAATGTCCGGGAATACCTGAAAGAGGACATAAAGGAAAGAAAACTTTTTGAGATGCTTACCGCAGAAAACAAGGTAAAAAAAGGGAAAAAAGAAAGTTATCTGGAAATTATGTCCGGTAACCGATAAAATAGGTGTATAATATGGTATATTACATTATAATGGAGAGAATTTGAGCAACATACTTCCCCACGTAGTAGAACAGACCGGTATGGGGGAACGGTACTACGACATTTATTCCCGGCTTCTTTCGGACAGAATTATCTTTCTGGACGGAGATATTATGGATTTTAATGCCGATATGGTGGTTGCCCAGATTCTTTTTCTGGACGGTCAAAATACGGAAAAAGACATAAACCTCTATATAAATTCACCCGGCGGCTCTGTTACTGCCGGCCTGGCAATTTACGATACAATTCAGCATGTTAAATCCGATGTACAGACAATTTGTCTGGGTCAGGCCGCCAGCATTGCCGCCTTAATCCTTGCCTCCGGAGTACCGGGAAAACGGCTGGTTTTACCATCTTCACGGGTGGTCATACATCAACCCTGGGGAGGCGCACAGGGCCAGGCCAGGGATATAGGAATTCATGCCAAGGAAATACTCCGGCTTAAAAAGATCACCATTGACTATTTTGCCCTGCATACAGGAAAAGATCCCGGACAGATCGCTCACGACCTGGAAAGGGATTTCTTTATGTCCGCCGAAGAGGCGGTTGCCTATGGCATTGCCGACCGGGTACTGGTAAAGGAAAAACATGGCCCGACTGCGTAACGGTTACGGCGGAGGAGAACGAACCTGTTCTTTCTGCGGAAAAAGCGCCGATATGGCCCGTCGAATTATTGCCGGACCCAACGAAGTATTTATCTGCGATGAATGTGTCGATGTCTGCCGGAAAATTCTTTCAGAAGAAGAACAGGATCTTACCGCACAGTTTACCGGCGATATTCCAACTCCGCGGGAAATTAAAAAATACCTGGACCTCTTTATCATTGGCCAGGACGAGGCAAAAAAAGCCCTGTCTGTGGCGGTATACAACCATTACAAGCGTATCGCCAATCCGGCAAAAGATCCGGATGATGTCGAAATAGAAAAATCCAACGTACTCCTTATCGGTCCGACAGGAACAGGAAAAACCCTCCTCGCCAAAACACTGGCGCGCAAGCTTAAAGTGCCTTTTGCCCTTGTCGATGCAACCACCCTTACCGAAGCAGGTTATGTAGGCGAAGATGTAGAAAATATACTCCTTAAGCTTATTCAAAGCGCAGGGGGGAATATCGCCTCTGCGGAACGGGGTATTGTATATATAGACGAAATTGACAAAATAGCCCGCAAGGGAGAAAACATTTCCATTACCCGTGATGTATCCGGCGAAGGAGTACAGCAAGCCCTGCTTAAAATTGTAGAAGGAACCATCGCATCAGTGCCTCCTCAGGGCGGACGGAAACATCCAAACCAGGAAATGATCCGTATTGACACAACCAATATACTGTTTATTTGCGGCGGTGCATTTGTTGGTCTGGACAAATACATAGAACGGCGTGTGGTTCAGCATCCTATGGGTTTTGGGGCGAAAATTCACGAAAACCGGGAAAAGAATTTAAGGGAACTATATGAAAATCTTCATCCGGATGACCTTATCCATTTCGGGATGATCCCCGAGTTTATAGGAAGACTCCCCATTGTTGTCAGCCTGGATGAATTACGAAAAGAAGACCTTGTACGGATTATAACAGAGCCAAAAAATGCCATTGTAAAACAATACAAGGCTTCCATGGCCTATGACGATGTAGAACTGGAATTTAACGACGGGGCGATCGATGCTATAGCCGAAACGGCAATCAAGCAAAAAACAGGCGCCCGGGGACTGCGGGCCATTGTAGAAAGGCTTATGACGGATATAATGTTTGAAATTCCTTCCATGGAAGGCAGCAAAAAGGTGATTATCACCCAGGACACCGTAGAAAAATCTGAACCGCCGGAAGTAATTAGTTTTCAAAAGATCGCATA
>WRIB01000085.1 GCA_009782955.1 Treponema sp.
GTTCAAAATAAAGAACACCAGGGCAAAAATTGCTATTCCGTAAAATGCACTGGAAGGAAAAACGCTGCCAAAGCGGTAGGTCATACTTCTGACAAACCAGCGGCTTGCCGTGCCGGAAGGTTTTCCTTCGGTAAGAACATACTGAAGCCGGTTAAAAACGTTTGCCACGCACATGGTAACAATCATTGGCGGAAGGCCGATAAGGGCAACTCCTGCTCCGTTCAACAGGCCTGCTGCCGCACCCAAACCGATAGACATAAGCAGGGTAATGAGGAAGTAACCTTCGTTGCCGTTCATAACTCCTACGGTAAGCAGGGCTGTCAGGGACATGACTGCTCCTACAGAAAGATCTATACCGCCGCCGCCTGAAATAATTACGATTGTCTGTCCGGCAGAGGCAATGGTCAGCATTATGGTCAGGGCAAAAATTGAGCCAAAGGCATTTACGTTCAGGGAATGCGGGACGATAATTACATTGGTCAGAAAGAGCAGCACCGAAAAGATCAGTGCCATACCAATTTGGTTTGTAGCGACAAAAAGCTTTATCCTTCCCTTTATTCCCAGGGTTTTTCTGTTTGGATTCAACTTACCTCTCCTGTTTTTCCCTCAGCTGCTGCAAGATGCCTTCTTTCAGGGCATTCCTCTGCACTTTGTTTGTAAAGACTGTAGCTGCCAGTCCAATGAGGACAATGCTGTCAGAAACCAGATTATGCCAATAGGAAGTAGCGCTGAATCCTTCTATGATCCGGGGCAGCAGATTAAATATTTGGAACACCGTGTTCTGAATCATCACCAAAAAGCCCGAACCGTACAGGGCACAGGCCATGGTTCCCCAGCCGCCGGCCAGGGACACGCCGCCAAGTATACAGGCGGCGATACTTCGCAGGCCGTAGCTTTCTCCCATGATAGGATTTCCCGATCCGGTCATGGCGGTTAGACAAAATCCGGCTAGGCCCACATAGATCCCTTCCAACAGGTACATTTTAACCTTGGTGGAGATTATATTAATTCCGTTGGCGTAGGCATTACGTTCATTTCCGCCGACGGCATATACATGCTTCATAATCGGGGTCCGGTTAAGGTAGACCCACAAAAGGTACGCCATGACAATAATCAGGAATGATACCGGGAAAATGCCAAAAAGATATTTATCGTAGGTCATGTAGATAACAGGAGGAATAGTACCCTGGGGTTTGGGCATTATAAGAAGGTTAAAACCCCGTACGATGTAGATCATACAGAAGCTGGTCAGGAGCGGCGGGATGCGCAGTATTGCCACAATAAGGCCATGAACACAGGCTATAATTATCGCACCAATAAAAGCGATAAGCCACGCAAGGGGTATAGGAAGCCCTGGTATGTAAATCGGGAGCATTACCGCCACTACATTGACAAAGGCCATCTGTACGCCTATGGAAATATCAATGATGCCAAGGAGCATCAATGTTAACTGCCCCATGGTTACCAGGATTAATGGAGCATTTTTCGAAAAAAGCAGACCCATGTTTCTGATTGTAAAAAATTTTGATGGCCCCTGAATGGCAATGTTGATTATTACCACGATGAGGAACAATACCAGGCCGGTAAAAGCCGGTGAACGCTGGAAGCGGCGAAACCTCTCTTTGAGCATACTTATATTCATTCGCTGCCCCCTCCCCCGGAAAGTCCCAGCATGGCGGCTACAAGGCGTTCTTCAGTCCTGTCTTTACCGGTAAGGCAGGCTGTGATCTTGCCTTCGTAGAACACATAGATTCGATCTGAAATTGCCAGCAATTCCTCATTATCACTGGAACTGTAGAGGGCGCACATTCCGGACTCCGTGCATTCCTTTAAAATTCGGTGTATTTCCTGCCGGGTGCCAATATCTACTCCCTTGGTAGGATCATCCAGCAGAAGAAGATCCGGCGACAGGGCCATCCAGCGGCCTATTACCACTTTCTGTTGATTCCCGCCGGAAAGGAAAGAAGCAGGGAGGCCAAGACCTCCGACCAGGATATTGTATTTTTGTACCGCCTCCGCCGAAAAACTTTTTACCGTTCCCGGTCCCAGGGGCAAAAAGGCATTTTTGTGTGCGACAGCACCGGCAAAAATATTTTCAGATACAGGCCTTACAGGAAAAATCGACTCTTTGTTTCGATCTCCGGAAATAAAACCTATGCTGCTTTTTACTGCATCCGCCGGTTCGCGGAATTTAATTCTGTTTTCCCGGAAAAAAATCTCTCCGCCTTCGTATTTGACATCTCCCAATATGCTGCGAAGGAATTCCTGCTGACCCTGTCCGTCCAGACCGCCGATACCCACAATTTCACCGGGCCAGGCATTTAATTCAATACCGTTGAGTTTTCCGGTTAAACTTAAGTCCTGTACCCGAAGCAGAGGTTTTTCCCCCTCTTTTTGTCCATGACGTCCTGTAAGGGAATCTGCCTTGTCAGGCTTTTTGCCGGTCATGTGGAATACTACCGTATCCAGGTCCATGTCTTTTACCGAACCTGAAGTTACGGTTTCTCCGCTTCGGAGTATGGTACACCTGTCGCATATCCGGTAAATTTCGTTCATACGGTGGGTAACAGTAATAATTGAGACTCCTTCTGCTTTTAGTTCACGAAGTATATCAAAGAGCAGATCCACTTCGTCAGAATGGAGAGAAGCGGTGGCCTCATCCAGAATCAGGAGTTTTGGTTTTGATGCCACGGCTTTGGCTATCTCAATAAGTGACTGAGTCGAAGGCATTAAGCTTTGAACAAGAGCGTCAGGACTGCACCGGATATGGAATTTTTCCATATAGGAAAGTGCAAATTCACGAGCTTTTACTTTATTAATAATTCCCATTACCCCTGTGGGTTCCATGCCCATTACAATATTGTCCACTACACTCATTGCAGGGATTAGACTAAAGTCCTGGAATGTAGTGGTAATACCGAGGTTCCGGGAATCGGCAGAAGATCGGATATGGATGGTTTTCCCGTTGTAGTTTACTTCGCCCTGGTCAGGGTTGACCAGGCCGGCCAATACTTTGACCAGGGTTGATTTTCCCGATCCGTTGGCCCCCAGAAGGGCCATGATTTCTCCGTCCTGTACCGTAATGGAGGCTTCTCTTAAAGCAACAACGGCGCCAAAACTTTTTGAAATTCCCCGCATCTCCAGCACAGAGATTCCTCCATTTCGTTACATTAAAAACAGGACGGTAGATTGCATTGTATCCACCGTCCTTTCATAAAATTGGTTCCAAAAAATACCGGTTGAGCTGTTCCAAAATCTGACATTTTGGAACAGTCTCAGGTTAGAACAAATTCACTCTTATTTAAAGAAAGCAGATCGTGCCTGATCAACACTCATGTAAGAAGAAATCGAAGTAGAATCCGGCAGGCTGCTTACCTCGCTTACCCTCTGGGCCATGTTTTCATAGGTCATGATCCACTGAGGGGCATAGTAAATGCTGTTACCCTTTAGGCCTGATGCGGCAATTCCATCTTTGAGCTCGTGACCTTGCCGGAGGTTAATGGCAACAGCAAGGGCGGTTGCGCCGATACCGGGGGGGTTTTCAACTACGATAAAAGGCAGTACCAGGGAGTCTTTGTTGATTTCGGCTATTTTACGAATCCAGCCGATTCTTTCGTCAGAGGTTATACATCCGGGATAGGGAAGATTAGCCTCTTCAAAGGCGCTGATGAGTGCAGGAGAGCTTTCCTGGCAAATAATACCATCGTACTGGAGACCGGATGCAATTACTTCATTCATAAGCCGTTTGGCATCTGTATCGTTCCAGTTATGAGCCCTGGTCCATACAATTTGGATTCCCGCTGCGGTAAGTTCCCGTACCCAGGTTTCGTTCCGCATTTCGGAAGCACTGTTTCCGTCAATACCGTTGAACTGAATAACTCTTTTTCCGGAGCCCAGGGTCTGAATGACAAATGTCGACTGGATTCTTGCCCATTCTTTCTGATCCACAACTACGTTAAGGATGCTTCCGGATTCGTATTCACAGTCTGCATTGACATAGACGATTCCGGCCGCCAGGGCTTTGGCAATAACCGGATCCAGGCCGTTTGCGGCTATGGGGTTGACGATAATAATGTCGTAACCTTCGTTTATTGTCTGTTCGATTTGCTGGACTTCTACTGCCGGATCGTTATTTGCAACAAAGGATGCGTACTGCCCTACCATTCCGGATGCCTGAAGCCCTCTAATCGCTTCGGTCATCTGTTCCTCGTAGACTACGCGATACGCATTGCCTTCAATAACCGCGTTATGGGAAGCGACTTTAAAGCCGCTTGTTTTGGCTTCTGAACTGGAGCCAGAACTTCCCCCCCCACAGCCGACAAAGAACGTTCCGATAATGGCAGTGATCAGCATCACAACCAATAACCTTTTCGTTACTCTCATCTTTTCCTCCATTAAAAATAGTGATTTTTTGCACAATTTGTTATTTATACACCGCAAATAAGGCTCTGTCAACCTTCGTTTTTTCACATTTGTATAATATTACTGGAATTTGTTTACATTAAATAACTTCCAGATAATCTTTGTCAGGCAGGATAGGGAAGGGAGCCGCCGGCAACGTCTGATACCAGTAAGCCACCGAAGCTATATCATCCTGAAGCGGCAAGTAACGTCCTCCTTCGCGCCAGCCGAGGGCTTGAATGGTTACTTTTAGATCCTTTTCAAAGCGGACAGGGTCGGTAATATGCCAGCGGTACATACCGAAACGCTTCTGGCATTTGTACAGTTCATCCCGGCTTATTTCGTGGAAACCTGCGTAGGGAGTTGTATAGGGCATATAACGATCCTGCGTGTAAGGGTCTACAAAACAGTAAGAGCCGCAGAAGTAATCTTCGGTTCCGGTACCGCAGATAGTCGGAAATTCAACATCCCCGTCCATGAAGAATTTAATTTCTCCTTCGCCCCACCATCCGTTATTGTTACTTCCCCAGGCAAGGTACGTGCCGACATACTGGCCTTTTCCTTTAACGCCTTCCAGAATGGTATAGTCCGATTTATAGGGCAGGGGGTTAGTTCTCCGGAACTGAGCATGAAAATACGCGCAATCTTCCGGCACCTGGGCAAGGGTATAATCTATCTGATAATAATAGGTAACGTTTTCTTCGTCTCTGTTTTCCAGGGTAATACGGCAATTTTTCCGAAAGGGCATGTTCCAGTAGCAGTTAAAGGCGCTTCCGGGGTTTACACAGACTGCCAATGAAGAAATCTGGTTAAAACACTGCCACCCTGAACAGAAAAAGTCTCCCACAGGACATTCTACAGAAGGCTGGTCCTGGCCGTCCCAGTAAAAACGAATGATTGTATTCCGCCATTTCCCTGTCGGGGTTATCCATATATGCTGAATGGCGCCGCTGCCGTCAATATTGGCTAGTTCAAAAATTTCATGAGGTTTAATAACAATATAAGGGTTGACTTTCCAACCCTTCCCAAGGTCCCGGGCGGCATTTTTTGCCAAACCGTTTTCCAGTTCGCACATACCGCCCTTGCCCTTTTCGCCGGTGAAACTTTCAGGGCTTATGGAACGGGTTTTGGCATCGGATAATACCGGCAGATTTCCCAAATGGGTAAAAAAAAGTTCATTCATGGTGAAATCCTTACATTGTTTTCTATATTATAGACATATACGGGACGTTGTTTGATATTTACAGCAAACCGCAGACATTTGTGCCTACGGTATGCTGTTTAACCCGGATTCCCGTAATCTACTGCGCTATCAGGTTTGCAAAGTAAAGGCGGGCCAACCGGATCTGATCTTCGATATAATCGTTGTACCCGAGAACTTTCCCTTCACCGAAAGGCATATGGCAGAATTCATAGCTTATGTATCCTTTGTAGTTGATCTCTTTAAGAGCTTTAACAAACGCAGGGTAGTTTGGGACTGTTTCGTGTTCGGTGGTGTAGTTGTAATTTTCGATAGTGCCGTCCGGATGCTCTATAAATTCGGCGTTAGCGTGAGTCAGAATCTGCAAATTGCCGACTTTAAGCACAGCATTTCTCTGATAGTCGTCGGTTTGGCGGCTCATATCCCACCCTTCACACGGGCAGTCGTAGCTGCACTTGAGGTTGGGAGAACCTACCCACTTTACAAAGTCAAGCATATCACGGTAGTCCCTGAGAACGGGATCGTGGTTTTGAAGGGCTAAAACAATTCCGGCATCTTCTGCGTATTTGCTGATCTCTTTAAGCCCTGCGACAATATTCTGAACAAGCTGGTATTTAAGCGCGCCGTAGTATTCCGGAAAGCGTGTCGGCTCATACGTGGCAACGCCGTCTCTTGATGTTACCCCGCGCCATGCAACAAAGACACGCAGGATGGGCGCTCCCAGATCTTTTGCAACCCGTATCTGTTCCCGAACCATTAAAAGTTCATTCTCGATATGTTCAGGTATAATGCTGGCAAAAGAATTATTGGCGGCTACGGCAAAGAGTTCCAGGCCCTTATCTTCCACATACGCTTTGATTTTCTTGCAGCGCTCTGTTGTAAGATCAAGCGGAGAGCCATGAGGC
>WRIB01000086.1 GCA_009782955.1 Treponema sp.
AACCCTTAAGCGGATTAGTCCCCTGCTTCTTTCCGAATTGGGAGGGGTAAGCGACGGCCCGGAAACAGATGTCCGTAGAAAAAGAGCCGAAAGAAAACAACGGCCGGATTTTACCAACACCATAAAGCTGGGAACAGAACTCTTTCCTGTCGAAACAGTTAAAGGAAAGAAGCATGTTACCCTGGATTGGGAAAGGCTAAAAGCTGTAAAAGAACACTACGATGAGATGATTATTGATCGCAATCAATATCGCGGACTGCGCGGAAGCATAAACTATAAAAACCGCACACTGTTGGCCGGAGAAAAGCTTTTCCTGATACTTTCCCTGCTTCCCATGCTGGAAATGGAAGGTTCACTTGAACGGGAATGGAAACGAAAGAAAAACTTTTTTTCCGGAGAAGCGAGCCTTGCCAAGCTTGCCAACGAACTGCCCAAGGTACTGCTTCCTGCGCTTGCCGGAAAAAAACCCGGCAAGGAACTGGGCTTTATTTCTCTGTTTACCGATTTTAACGGCAGTTACTGGTTCCGTTGTTCCCGTGGTTTCCACACAGCCCTGAACGAAAGCCTGGCAAGCATGGAAGCGCTAATAGACGAACTGGAAGACAATGTTACCGTTGAGATTAAGCACGAAATAAACCGCACCTACCGGCGGCTGGCAGATATTTTGAATGGGTAAATGAAGTAAGTATTTGATATTCCTTACTTGTTAACATTCAAAGCATAAACAGTAAATGTACTGGAATAAACCGATACAACGCCATTAATGTCAAAGATTGCTATTCTGTCATTAATCGCCCAATATACTTTACCATTCCGGGGATTGTAACGCAAAGTATCATTTATATTAAGACGGATTCCTTTAAGTTCCTGAATTTCGCTAATAGCATTGCCCTGTTCATCTATGACAAGCATCCAGGTAGAAAGGTACTCTGTCCTTTGGCTTACTATGCTGTTTGCAGACTGAGTAGAAAACTTAAACAATTCCCATAATAATAGATAACGACCGGAATCCAGTGCAACGATTTTCGGATGTCCTGCATGACCGTCGTTTTTTGTATATTTTGTCAAGTAGATTGGGGCGGAACATTTTTTCAATTCTTCGTCAAAAGTAAGTACAAACAGATTACGGGCGTTATTTCTGTCTTTTCCATACGTACCGGCAAAAATATAGCCTGCCTGAGTTTTTGCCAAACCGCCCATTTCGGCATATGTGGGATTTGAGCCTTTTGCACCGGGAAATGCAAATGCGTTCAGTCGTATGGTATTGCTCCCATCCACAAATTTACCAAAAGTAAAAGCCCTCGGATATGCGTCTCCGTGATCCGCATATACAAAACCGCCATCGACAGGAAGGACAAACTGGTTAAAGGAATGGCCGGTAAAAGGCAGTAAATTATTTCCCTTTGGGTATGTGCCGTTTGTATAATAATAAGCATAACCTTTATCGATTCTTTCAAAAGTATCTTTGTCCAGCACAAAACCATACGATGCCTGGTGGCCGTCAAACCTTTCGCGGGCAAAATAGACGGTCAGCATGGAACCCGACAATTCAAGCCGACAGGTTCCTGCATCAAACGGTATTTTAATGCTGCCAAAACTGTTAGGAGCTCCTGCAATAAGTCTATAAATCTTTATTTTTTCCCCTTCCCGGCTATATTTTGCAATAGCCATATTCTCCGTATTTTGATTGGCGGCCCGGGAGGCATAAAAGAAGTAGTAATTCCCTTCATCGTCTCTGGTAAAAGCACCCAGTTGATTAAATTCATTTTTAAACTGCAGCTCTTTTTGTTCTTCAAGATTGGCGTTGAATTCATATATATAGGTGATTTTTTCTTTTTCATCGGAAGTACAAACCGTTACGGAGCCGTCGCTGTTTACAAAGGTCAGTACCGAGGGAAGCTCACTCCAAGCCTTTATGTACAGATTTCCGATATTATCAACAGAATCGCTGATAGAGTATTCAACTGCCCGGCTTACTGAAGCAGGATTTTCCTGTGCGCCGAGATTTACCGGCAGTGCCAATAAGATGCATACTATGATTGATATGCCGATATACTTTTTCATGTTTTACCTCTCAACGTATATTCTAAACATTATCCTATTTTTTATTTCTCGCAAAGTTACAGATGTTTGTAGTAAAACATAGCTGGCTTTCAAAAAGAGCGCCATACTGACCCAGCGAAAGGAAGGGAATATGGCAAAATATCAAGGAGTAAACGATGCTGCGGTTTTAACATTTACCAACTGCGGCCTGCACCGCCGCCGCCGCCCCTTCCTCCTCCGCCGCTAAAGCCTCCACGGGAACCGCCGCCAAAACTGCTTCCGCCGCGGAAGCTGCCGCTTCCGAAGTTACCGCCGCTGAAACCGCCGCCGCGGTAATTGCCTCCGCCCCGGGAACGATTGCTGATAATCACTATAATGAAAAAGATAAGAATGATGATAAGAGGCCCAAGGATGTCAAACAATGGATTGGAGGCGGAAAGGGAGTAGTCTGTTCCTTCCATAATGGTTTTCGGGTCAATTCCGTATTCTTTGGCAATTTCGATCAGGATCGCATCGTAGGTTTTTAAGATGGCGGTATCGGTTTGACCGTCGCGCATGGCAGGTACAAAACATTCATCCAGTATGCGGCCGCACTTGCCGTCGGTCAGGGCGCCTTCCAGGCCGTAGCCGACTTCGATTTTAACCGCCCTGTCGGCTATTGCAACAAGTAACAGGACGCCGTTGTTTTTATCTTTTTGTCCGATACCCCATGTGCGCAGTATTTCCAGAGCATAATCATCCCGGCTCATCCCCTGGAGCGAATCGACAACAACAACCACAGCCTGCGCGCCGGTGCGCTTATCCACGGCAACGCCTTTTGCCATGATTTCCTTGAAGGTTGCGTTGTTTAATGCGCCTGCATAGTCGTTGGCAAAAAAGTCGTTGGTTGGCGTTGGGACGGCAGAGTATGCTGACGGTGCGGCCCGGATCAGTTGTAATATAGTAAAAAGTATGGCAAGGGCAGCGATACTTTTTGGACCGCTTTTGCAATTCATGTCAGAATGATACTTCCGGAACGGCTTCCGATCCGGGGGCAGCCTCGAAATAGGCGGCTTTTTCAAAGCCGAAATTGTTTGCTATAAGGCTTGTCGGAAAGGACAGCATTTTTGTATTGTATGCCCTTACAGCATCGTTGTAGTCTTTCCGCGAAACAGCTATTCGATTTTCCGTACCGGAAAGTTCGTCCATTAATTGACGGAAATTGGCGTCTGCCTTTATGTCCGGATAGTTTTCTACGACAACAAGCAGCCGGGATAAAGCGCCTGAAAGTTCGGTTTCCGCCGCTATACGCTCGTTGTTCGTTGTGGTTCCGGCAAGCTTTGTGCGTGCGGTCGTAACGGAATCGATGATCTCCTGTTCATGCACATTGAATCCCTTTACGGTATTAACCAGATTCGGGATAAGGTCTGAACGGCGCTGTAGTTGAGAGCCCATTGTGGAATAACTCGAATTTACTTCTTCGCGCAGACGCACAAGACCATTGTAGCTTGTAAACAGCATAATGACGATTAAGGCGATAACTCCGATAATAATGATGGTGCTTTTTTTCATAATAGCCTTCCCTTTATAGTGTTACGTTCCTTATTATTGAAACATACTATAAGATTGTTTTACAAGTACACGCCTGATACCCGGGCATCAGCCATCAGCTTGAATAGTTCGCTGTTCTGTTTTATATTTTTTCCATGAAAACATTTATTTTATTCATCCTGATAGGCTTTCTTCTGTCTGCAGCTTTTATGATTCCTTTTTCGGGAGAGGTATCTTCCTTTATTGTTTTTGTTACAGAAGCACCTATGCTGTTTGTTACCGGCCTTTGGGCGCTGGGTTTTGCCACTGCCGCTTTTGCGTTCGGTATTATTACCAAAGATTATTCCTGGATCGACCGTATCTGGAGCATACTGCCTGTCTTTTTTACCTGGTACTATGCATACCGAAGCGGCTGTGCAGTAGCGCCGTGTATCGGCGCAGCACTGGTAACATTCTGGGGAATACGGCTTACCTTTAACTTTTTCCGCAAAGGCGGTTACCGCGGTGTGGAAGATTACCGCTGGGCCATATTGAGGCAAAAAATCTCTAACCCTTTTCTTTGGCAACTTTTCAGCCTTTTCTTTATATGCCTTTTCCAATCGGGGTTGTTTTTGCTTTTTACCTACCCGGTATACAGCCTGACTTTCTATCCGGGAGAAAACATGCCGGTACTGTTCTGGATTTTAGCCGCCTTGGGATTTGCGCTTGTTTGTTTTGAGTTTGCAGCCGATCAACAGCAATGGAATTTCCATAAAGCAAAAAAAACAGCCTCGGAACAGAAGGAATATCCATCCAAATATTCAGGCGATGTTGCAAACGGTTTTCTTTCAAGCGGTTTCTTCACCTTATGCCGGCACCCGAATTACTTTTGCGAATTGGGTTTCTGGTGGACTATCTGGCTGATAGCGCTTTCACTGACCTGTCAGCCGGTTGGCTCAGGCCTTTTCGGACCGGTTGTATTAACAATAGTATTTATCGGCTCTACGATCTTGACCGAAAACATAAGCTCTTCCAAATATCCCGAGTACCGGAATTACCAAAAGAAGGTAATAAGCTCAATAATT
>WRIB01000087.1 GCA_009782955.1 Treponema sp.
TGGAGTACCGCAGGGCTTGTCGGCGTTTCCCGTTTTTTGGAAAGGATATGGGCATTAAGCGAAAGAGTTGGACAACCGCCGGTCAATTCGGCAGCTGACTCTGATTCGGCGGAAGATGAACTTACACGGCTCCTTCACAAGACAATCAAGAAAGTGAGTAACGATACGGCTACCCTTAATTTTAATACCGCAATCAGCGCAATGATGATCTATTCCAATGAACTGGTAAAATTAAAAAGTATTCCCGTGCTGCTTTGGGAACCCCTGGTCAAAATGGTATCGTGCTATGCTCCGCATCTGGGCGAGGAACTCTGGGAAAAACTTGGACACAAAACTTCTGTTTCAAAAGAACCCTGGCCGGCATGGGATGAAAATCTTTGTACGGAAAGTGAAGCAACAATAGTGGTTCAGGTAAACGGCAAAATCCGGGAAAGATTCAATTCTCCGACAGGCAGGACAAAAGAAGAATTGGAAAAAGAAGCTTTAGCGCTTCCCGGTCTGCAAAAGTGGCTCGAAGGCATAACGATCCGTAAAGTGATTACCGTACCGGATAAAATCGTAAATATTGTAGCAAACTGAAACTTACAGAGTTTTGGGACAAGCTCAACAAAGACTGTTCCAACCTAACAGAGTTTAAAAAACTGCTCGTTTTGCATTCTTTCCAGGTATGCTTTTGGGTTGCCTGACTGCCAGACAGACCGCCCCATAATAACAGTATCCGCCCCATTCTTTATAACTTCGCCGAGAAGCTCTTCGGTAACGCCGCCGTCTACCCATAAACCAATACTGGACGGCAACAACTCCCGGGCGCGCCTCAGCTTTTCCAGAGCAAAAGGATTAAACAGTTCTTCACCATCCTCTTCGGAAGAAAGAATCAATACATAACTGATTATTTCCCGGTACGGCAAAAGCTGTTCAACGGGAGTTTTCATGGTAAGGGCAAGCCCTCCTTCCATTCCTGCAGAACGAATCGTTTCCATAATACGGGCAGGAAAAACAAGCCCTTCAATGTGAGTACAAATACGTTTAATGCCAATGTCGTGCAGCGGCCGGATAAAATCATCCGGAGTGGCAACCATTAAATGTGCATCCAGTTCTGCCCCGGAACAGGATGCAATCGCTTTTACTGTTTTTAAACCAAAGGTGATGCCTGGCATAAAGGAAGTATCCTCAATATCAATATGTAAATAAGGACTGTCGCCCAGACTGAGGATTTCTTCTTTAAGTATCAGTTGATTGGCGGATGCAATCGAAGGGATAATGCGCACTTGTGTTACCGGCTCATATCAAAATCAGGGCCGACAGCGCATATTGCCGCTTCCAAAAAGTTTAATGTCGTATCCATGTCGCCAAGATCACATGTTTCAATTTGAGTGTGCGTGTACCTGCACGGCACGGCAAGATCCACACCGCAAATACCTTCGCCTTCCAGTTGCATATACGAAAGCTCGCTCAACCCCCCAATGGAAGCATAACGCTGTAACGGGATACCCGATTTTTCCGATGTCTTTTCCAATAAACGTACCATGGCAGGATGAGGAATCGTACCATTCAGGGTGCCTCTGCCGTGAAAGTTGTACAGGGACATAACAGGCCCGCCGCCCAGAGCAACTTCATTTACGCCTCGCAGATCCGGCGTATCTCCTGCCATTGCAACATCCAGACAAAAACAAAGTTTTGGCTTTGACGCCCGCGCAGCCAAAATTGCGCCGCGTATTGTATATTCTTCCTGTACCGTACCGGCCAGATGTACTGTTGCGGCCGCAGGAGTATGGCTTAAGCGTTCTGCCAGGCCAAGCAAAAGCGCACAGCACACCCTGTCGTCAAAGGCAGTCCCGTTACAACGCCTTCCCTGCATCCTTTCAAATGCCGGACGATAGATAACAGGGTTCCCGACCTTAATACCAAGGGCCAATACTTCTTTTCTGCTGGAACAGCCAATATCCACATACAAGGTTCCGTAAGGATCAACTTTGTATTTTTCTTCGGCAGGAGTAAGATGATGAGACTTTAAACCGATAAGGCCGTTGATAAGCTTGCCGTCTCCTGTCTGTACCGAAACGCGCAGAGTGGGGAGCGCCTTTTCCGGAATGCCTCCAAGACGATCAAGTTTAATATATCCGTCTTCCAATATTGTTTTTACAACAAAACCCAGTTGATCCATGTGAGCAGTAACCAGTATGGAAGGAGCATCCGCAGCCGAACCTTTTATCGTTGTTATGGTATTTCCAAGAGTATCTTCCGTTACCGAAAGACCCTGTTCCAAAAATATTTTTTTTATATAATGCGATACTGCCTGTTCGTGTCCCGAAAGGCCGGGCAGCAAACATAATTCCCGGAGATAACTTTCCAATTCGGCCATGTAAGACCTCCTGTAATAAAATTAAGGCAATTGCAAAACTATAGTTTTACAATTGCCTCTTTGTTTTGGTTTTGTATGTGTTGTTAGATCACATCTGAAGCATGCTTCTTGTAATAAAGATTACAAAGAATGTAATAAACAACTGCAACAGCCAGCATGACAACACCGCCAAGGTTTCCGCCAATCCACTTGATAAAGAGCAGTAATGAGCCTGCAGCAACATTAATGCCGGCGGAAATTCCCATTGAACCGCCTTCCTGCACGTAATTTGCAGCAATTGCCATTTCGTTAATTGTGGGGGCAAAAATACTCATTAACCAGTAAACAGCCACCATAAGCAGAGTACCGGAGATCAGGGTACGCAGGAAATTATTTTTGTGAATGATGGAGAAGAAACAAACATAATAAGCGCCCGCCGACAAGTCACCGGCAGGAAGTGTGGTATTAAACGGAAGCAGCGCTATCATCAGCGTGATGGGGATGATCAAAATACCAACAACGATTGTGGTAGGATTGGCCAGGGTAATGGCAGAATCCAGACCGATGTAAAAATCCCTTCCTTTAAAACGTTTTTGCATAAATGCCTTTGCCGCTTCGGAAAGAGGAATAAGTCCTTCCATAAGTATTTTAACCATGCGGGGCATTAACAGCATCAGTGCGCCAACGCCTATACTGGTTTCAATTATACCTTTGACACTATAACCGGCGGCAAGACTGATAATTAAGCCCAATAGAAAACCGATGGTTGCCGGTTCGCCAAAGACACCCAGCTTTTTGCTCAAAGTCTCGGAGTCTATCTGAACTTTATTAAGCCCGGGAATTTTGTCGTACAGCTTATCAAGAGCCAGGCCAACCGGAATCGTAGATGCAGCAAAACACTGGGGAACCGAAATGCCTGGAATACCCATTTCCTTTTCTATGTACTTCGCGCCCATGTCGCCGAATTTAAGCGAAATTGCAGCCATAACGCCTGCCATTATATAACCCCAAACAAGACTTCCGGTTAGCAGGTAAGCAATAGCGCCGTAGAAGCAGTAATGCCAGAAATTCCATATATCCACATTAAGGGTTTTGGTCTGGTTCGTTACGAGCAAAACAATGTTTACCAGCAATGCAAAAGGAATAATAAAGGTTCCAATCGGAGAGGCAAAACCAATAGCCGAACCTGTCATCCACCCGCCGTCTACGTATTTCAGATTCAGGCCGAAGCGTTGAAGCAGAATATCCGCCGCAGGGGTAATAAACTGCCAAATCAGACCTATGGCGAGGTTTAAGCTGAGAAAACCAATACCAATGGTAAGGCCGACTTTAAATGATTTTGCAATACCAAGGCCAAAGATCATTGCCACAATGGCAAACATAATCGGTACCATGACCATGGAACCCAAGCCGGAAATTCTCGAAAAAGCACTTGCGATAACTTCCAATACTCCCATTAATTTCCTCCAAAATTATTTTGATGAACCTAACTGGCCCATTAATACACCAATCGGAACAATTATCAATTTTCCTTGTTTTCCAGAAGGATACGCTCAATTTCCGCATCAGTCGCTTCTGAGCCGACTCCGGTAAGGTAGGGAAGCGCCACTACCATTGGAATATCTTCCTTCAGCTTCAGTTTTGCCATCGACGTTACCACCAAAGTAGCGCCTTTAAGAAGCCCATCTACTTCGTTCAAACTGCATTGGATAACCTGGGCTTTTAGATTATTTCTTTTCAGTATATCTTCTACTTTCGATGCAAACAGGGTAGAAGTAGCCACCCCGCTGCCGCATGCAATAATGA
>WRIB01000088.1 GCA_009782955.1 Treponema sp.
GCTTAAAGGTATCCGCTATGCAAGCCTGCGCTACTTTAATGCCGCCGGGTACGATGTAAAGGGCCGTATTTCCGGGCTTGAACAAAATCCCGCTAACCTGCTGCCGGTAATTATGGAAGCGGCTTGCGGCATGAGGAAGGAATTGGCGATTTTCGGCAATGATTACGATACCCCGGACGGCACGTGTATACGAGACTATATCCATGTAAGTGATCTGGCTGCGGCCCACGCCCTGGCCCTGGACTATGTAAGCAAAAACGACAAAAGCCTGACGGTAAACCTGGGCAGCGAAACAGGCTCTTCAGTGCTGGAAGTATTGGAGACAGCCCGGCGAATAACCGGACAGCCAATCCCCTCCCGGATTGCAGAACGCCGTCCCGGAGACCCGGCAAAACTCACCGCATCGGCAGGCCTTGCACATTCTTTGCTGGGCTGGAAAGCGGAACACTCCGGCCTTGATACTCTTGTACGGACAAGCTGGGAAGCATACTCGGCACATGCCGAGTATGTTGAGTACAGGAAACATCGATGACCTGTCCGAATTGTTTTTCAAATAACATCCACCCTATAACAGAAATTAATTCAACGACCAAAGGGTACGGTTGCTGTAAAGGTACATTGGGCTATATCCTGTTTGGTCCTATTGGATTCGTTTGTGGTTTGTGCGGTATGGGAAAAGGAAAATCCACCACCAGTATTTTATGGGTATGTGGAAACTGTGGACACAAATTCAACGGCGGGAATTAAATTTTGGGTTTTGCTGATGCGATTGGGGGCTATGACCGGATGTCACCAATTGTATGAGCGCAGTCTGTTTTTTGGAAAGTATCAGTTTCCCGTTTGTGCCAGATGTACGGGAATTCTTCTTGGTCAAACAGCAGGAATTGCGTTATTGTTGTTGTTTATAAAATTGGACATTGTATGGTTACTGTTATCTGCTGCAGTTTCTGTTGTTTTATTGGGGATAGACGGATTTTTCCAATTAAAAGGAATATGGATTTCTACTAATTTTCGGCGCCTGACTACCGGAATACTGTGCGGATTTTTTGTAACTGGATTTTTTATCAGAATTATCGCACTATTTGTATTATGAAAAAACGCTGGAACATTAAAAGAAACCATTGACAGTGCTGTAGTTTTTACCTCACATTATGGATACCATGAACAACTCAAATAAAGACCGCCTTTTTTTATTCATTGATAACTCCGAAAACCTGGCAATAGAACTGGAAACGGAGCTTTGTAAGCGTCCGGCCATTGCCCCGGAATCGGGCGGCGAAGGTGAACTGGATAAAGCCCTTTGGCTGGAAGGCTGGCTTAAAGAACGGGGTTTTCCCTTTGAACGGATAGATATTAAAGATCAACGAGCCAAAGGCGGAGTACGGCCCAATCTGGTGGTTGATGTACTCGCCGCCTGTAAAACTGACGGCACAAATACCTGTACCGGCGGCACATTGTGGATCATGAGTCATCTGGATGTGGTGCCTCCCGGTGAGATGTCCCTGTGGGAAAGCGATCCCTGGACGGTAATACGCAAGGACGATGGCCCTCTTGGGCTGCGGCTTATCGGGCGGGGAGTAGAAGACAACCAGCAAGGGCTTACCTCTTCTCTTATTGCCGCAGTTGCATTTAAAGAAACCGGTTCTGTTCCTGAATTTCCGGTTAAATTACTTTTCTGCGCTGACGAAGAATGCGGGAGTGTTTACGGCGTGGCAGCGCTGCTCAGGGAGCGTCCGGACTTATTTGGAAAAGATGATTTAGTCCTTATTCCTGACGGCGGGGACAGCAAGGGAGAGACAATCGAAATTGCAGAAAAAAACCTGCTTTGGCTGGAGTTTACTACCAAAGGAAAACAGGCTCATGGTTCCAGACCGGACCTGGGAGCCAATGCTCATCTGGCCGGGGCGGAATTGGCGGTGCGGCTTCACAATGAATTAAGTGAAATTTTCAATGATAAAGATCACCTCTTTGAGCCGGATTATTCCACCTTTCAGCCGACAAGAAAAACTTCCAATGTTCCGAATATCAACACTATTCCGGGGGACGATCAATTTTGTATGGACATGAGGATACTTCCCCGGTATCCGATAAAGATTGTACTTAAAGAAGTTGATCGTATCAAAACAGAAATCGAAGCAAAACATAAAGTAACAATCAGCTATAGTGCCGCTCAAGCGGTTGAATCGCAAACCACTCCGGTTGATTCACCGTTGGTTACCATGTTGTCGGCAGCAGTAAGGGAAGTGTATGGATTTAAAACCCGGCCTATTGGTATCGGGGGAGGTACTGTAGGAGCCTTTCTGCGCAATATAGGAATCCATTGTGCAGTCTGGAGCCGCATAAACGATACGGCTCATCAGCCTAATGAATATGTGCTTGTTAACAACATCCTTGGAGACGCCAAAGTAATGGCGTTATTAATGTCAGCGGCAGCATTACATACGAAGCTGTAGTAACGATCTGTAAATCATTCTGCAAGTATTTTAAGAATCTCTGCCGGACTCTGGGCTTTCAGGATCTCTGATCGTTTTTCAGAACTTTTAAAAAGCAGACTTATTTCCGCAAGAAATTGAAGGTGAGGGCCTGTTTTTTCCAGAGGCGAAAGCGTCATAATAAAAATACGGCAAGGTTCATGATCCAGGGAATCAAAATCCACCGCAGTATCAGAAATGCCGATACAGGCAACCAAATCTTTGATAGTGGCGCTTTTTCCATGCGGTATTGCAATACCGTGCTTCATACCGGTGGACATTTTCTTTTCCCGATCCATAACCGCAGCAAAAGCCGCATCTTTGTCTTGTATCTTTTCGGCTGAAACCAAAATATCCAACAGTTCGTTGATGATTTCTTCTTTAGTCGTCCCTTTCAGGTGAAGGCTGATTGTGTCTTTGGTCAGTACTGTCTTTAAATTCATCTTATTATAAATATAATTATAAAGTAGTTAAAAGTCAAGATGCGTTTATGCTGTGCATTTTGTATATTTTTGGTATACTTGTATGGTGAAAAACCCTATGAAACAATTTCTTCATGTAACCCTGTTACTCATCTTTTTTGTATGTTGTGCAGGAAAAGAGATTCCTGTCCAAATTATTTCGGACAGTTCCGAACAACTGCCTGTCCAGAAACAAAATCAGCAAAACACTGTGCTGATTCAAAGAAAAGTGTCCCGGGTACTGGCAGCGGCGGAGATACCCGCTGAACTTGGTAAATATATTGAAGAAAATGTTAATAATTCAGACAGTTATGCCTTTCTTTTTCAGTTGGACAGAATCTTAAAAGATGATGATCGGTACCTGCGAATACTCGTGGATAAACAGCATGCTTTATCGGAAGATTATGAACCAGACGATCTGGTAGATCTTCAATATAAAAATTACCGGGCAGGTATTACCGATCCGATGATGCTTCGGAGAAGAGCGGAAGCTGCGCTGGAAGAAATGGCAGCGGCAGCCAAGGCTTCCGGAGTGACGCTGGTCGTTTCTTCCGCTTACCGTTCCTATCAATATCAAATCGGTTCTTTTGAACGCTGGACAGGAAGGCTTGGCCTGAAGGAAGCTGAACGCGTTTCTGCCAGGGCAGGCCATAGCCAGCATCAACTGGGTCTGGTTGTGGACTTCGGCTCCCTCAACAACAATTTTGCCGACAGTTCAATGGGTAAATGGGTAGCTGCCAATGCCGCCCGTTATGGGTTTTCCTTATCATATCCCCGCGGTTATGAAGATATTACCGGTTATGCCTGGGAAAGCTGGCACTATCGCTATGTTGGCGCAGACCTTGTTGGTTTTATTAATTCGTGGTTTGATGGCATTCAGCAACATGCATTACGTTTTATTCACGAATGGGAAAAAGATTGACATAACATTCCCATAATTAAAACTGTTTCTTCGCCGGAGATTATTAAACTTGTTTTGGAAAGGCCTGTTTTAACAAGCCTTTCCCTTTCGAATCAACTAAGCCGAATTTACCAATTACCGCCGGAACGACGGGGTTTGTCCATTGCTTCATTCACTCTGAGCTGGCGGCCGTCGCATTCCTTACCGTTGGTTCCGGTAATGGCCGCGGCAGCTTCTTCATCGGTACCCA
>WRIB01000089.1 GCA_009782955.1 Treponema sp.
GATACAAGGGTTTGGAGTTTCTCCTTTTTCGTAACTTGCAATAAAAGGCTCAATAACATATTTGGTAAATTCTTCTGTATAGTTAAGTACATAGTGGGGGATCCCAAGTTTCCATGCGGCTTTACGGGCATCGTTAATGTCTTCCAGTGAACAACATTTGCTTCCGCCATTGGCTATTAGCTTCATTGTTACGCCAATACAATTATAACCTGCTTCCTGCATCAGAATTGCCGAGACTGCGCTGTCAACTCCGCCGGACATGGCAATTAAGGCGCGGTTTTTCATATTGATTCAGTTTAACATGCTGAAAATTGTATTTTTACGGCGAAAGAGAAGTATGCAGGGAATTCATAAAGTTGTTAACGGAATCTTCACAGCTCCTCATGGCAAGAATTGTTTTTTCAAAAACGGTGTCCAATTCCCATCCAAGAAGGGCAGTTCCCTTTTCGATTACTTCTCTGGAACAACCTGCCGCAAAAGCAGGAGTTTTATATTTCTTTTTCAGCGATTTTACTTCCATGTCCTGAACGCTTTTGGAAGGTCTGATAATTGCTGTAGCCCAGACAAGCCCTGTTAATTCATCGGTTGCAAAGAGTATTTTTTCCATTTCATGTTCCGGTTTTGCCGCTACTCCGGTAATACCATAACCATGGCAGCAAACAGCGTGGATTAATTCTTCCGAAGCGCCGCCTGCGCTCAGGAGTTCCGGCGCTTTCAGGCAATGCTGGTCCGGATATTCTTCAAAATCTAAATCGTGAAGGAGCCCGACAATGGCCCAGAACTCAGCATCGTTATTGTAGCCAAGTTCTCCGGCATACCATTTCATAACACCTTCCACAGTTAAAGCATGCTGGAGGTGAAAAGGATCTTTATTGTGTTTACAAAGTAAATCCCATGCCTGCTGACGGTTTATTTTTGCATCCATGTTTTTGAGTTTATCAGGACTTTAAAAAAAGATCAATTCTTTAGTAGTTTTCCGCCCTGATATGAAAGTACGATTTTGGATGTTTGCACACAGCACAAAGTTCGGGAGCGTTTTTACCAATTACGATATGGCCGCAGTTAGCGCATTGCCACATCTGATCACCGTCCCTGCTGAACACAATACCGCCATCTATATTTGCCAACAGTTTTCGGTATCGTTCTTCGTGTTCTTTTTCTATTTTGGCGATTCCTTCCATTTCTGCGGCAATTTGTGCAAAGCCTTCCTCTTTGGCCGTTTTGGCAAAACCGGCATACATATCGGTCCATTCATAATTTTCCCCTGCTGCCGCATCTTTAAGGTTGTCCGTTGTGCCGGGAATTTTATCTCCATGAAGATGCTTAAACCAAATTTTTGCATGTTCTTTTTCGTTCAGCGCTGTTTCCCGGAAAAGAGCAGCAATTTGTACATAGCCGTCTTTTTCTGCTTTTGAAGCAAAGTAAAGGTATTTGGTATGAGCCTGGGATTCACCCGCAAAGGCAGTTTGTAAATTTTGCCATGTTTTAGAATCTTTTAAATCCATGTTTTCCTCTTTTTATATTTTTTTTACATTATAATCGAATGTTTTAATTAAATCCAGTTTTAATGTCCTTAATCGTTCTGTTACCGATATTTTGTAAATGTGAGGATTAAGAATACGCTTATAACTATGATCAAAACATTCCAGGCCTTCCCGTACTTTTTGCTGAATTTCAGGAAGAAAAAGTGTCTCTGAAATGATTTCTCCCTTGCTTATTCGTTTTTTTAATAATGCTTCAGCGCTGGCATCATTCAAAATCGTATGATAAAAATGACGGTAATCCGCCTGGGGGTGCCAGAAAACATGTTGTTTGCCTTTTTCCGGAATATCCGGGTTTTCCAAATCGTCCAATGCCATAATGTCGGCAACAGCTAATCCTTTTTCGTCCTTAATGCGCCATACCTGTTTTATTCCCGGATTTGTTGTTTTTTCGGGATTGTCCGAGAATTTCATGGTAGGAATTAGGTTTCCTTCTTCTTCTTTTGCAGCAAGCTTATATACGCCGCTAAAAGCGGCTTCGTTGCCGCCTGTTACCATTCTGGTACCTACTCCCCAGATATTAATTGGCGCGCCTGCCTTTGTTAGGGTATCTACGATGTATTCATCCAAATCGTTTGAAACGGTAATTGTTGCATTTGGGAAACCGGCCTCATTTAAAATACGCCTTACTTCAACGGAAAGGTAATGTATATCACCGGAATCCAGCCTGACGCCGAAATTTTTGCCTTTGCCGGCCAGTTCCCTGCCTGCTTTAATTGCGTTGTGTATTCCGCTTTTCAGCGTATCGTATGTATCAATAAGAAAAATGGTTTTATCCGGGTAAAGGGCGGCGTATGCACGAAAAGCTTCTTCTTCATCGGGAAACGAAAGCACCCATGAATGAGCCATAGTACCCAATACGGGAATAGTAAACATTTTGCCGGCCAAAACATTGCTTGTTCCTGAAGCTCCGCCGATAAAGGCAGCTCTGGAGGCAGACAGGGCGCCGTCGGGTCCCTGTGCCCGGCGAAGGCCGAATTCCATAACAAAACCGTTGTTCGAAGCCAGTACAACCCTTGCCGTTTTTGTTGCTATAAGGCTTTGAAAGTTTATTGTATTTAATATCAGCCCTTCGAGTATTTGTGCTTCGATCAGGTTGGAATCTACACGGATTACCGGTTCCTGGGGAAAAATTATGGTTCCTTCATCCATTGCAAAAAGATCGCCGCTAAAACGAAAATCTATAAGATAGTCAAGAAAAGCATCCTCAAAATAATTTAAAGATGAAAGGTAATCAAGGTCTTCTTTTGAAAAAGAAAAATTCTTAAGCGTTTGTAATAATGTTTCCAGACCGGCAAAAACCGAAAAACCGCCCCCTGACGGCTGGTGGCGGAAAAAAACTTCAAATACCGCCCGGCCGCTCATCTTGTTTTTCCAATAACCCTGGGCCATGGTAAGTGAATAAAAATCTGTAAAGAGGGCCGATATTCCGGCGTTCATTATTTAAAATCCGATGTAGAGATAAAAACAGCTCCGCGTTCTTTCATGGAAGAAACAGCTTTTGCAATAGAGCCGGGAGGCGTATCAATTCCCATACAGGCATCTTCCAGCACATAAGCCCTAAAACCGAGCCTAATGGCATCTATTACGGTGTAAAGAACACAATAATCTGTTGCAATACCGCCTATCATAATAGTATCTATGTTCTGTTCTTTCAGATAAGCATTAAGATCCGTTGGAGTACAGCGGTCATTTTCAAAAAAAGCCGAATACGAATCTATGTTTTTATTGTAACCTTTGCGAAAAACAAAATCTATTAAAGAAGTATCCAGTTTATCATGAAAAGCAGCGCCTTCAGTATTTTGAACACAATGATCCGGCCAAAGCACTTGCTGCATCGCTGCCGGAATGGGATCTGTTAAATCCGGAAATCGCTTATTAAATGATTCAACGACTTTTTCGGATATAGGGATGATAATAATTTCACCGGCTTTTTTTCCCTTATGGGAAGTAGCAAATGAAATATGGCCGTTTGAATGCCAGTCCTGTGTCGCCAGCACCTTTCCGCCGTTTTTCTGAACGATCTTTGCCATCTTGTTTAACTGCGTAATTATTTTATGTCCATTTTTTACTGCCAATGCTCCCGCAGGATGATTTTTTCCGTCCTTACCTGTATAAGCCGGACAAAAATCGTTTTGGATATCAACTTCCAACAGAGCTGTTGTTTTATAATTAATTTCCATGGAGTTATTTTAATGATATAAGAAGAAATATTCAATATATTGCTGAACCGTATATCGATCAACTTGGTGTCAGCTTATGATCTCCGGTACCTATCCCTCTCTGCGTTCTTGAGTCAATAAAACAAACCTTGCGCAGCCAGCAAATTCCCTTTATCCTATTAAAAAGGAGCACACATGAACGATTCCTGTTACGGGTGCAGTACCTGCGCCAGTGCCGATAAGCCTTTAGAAAGCTTTATTGCAAGTTTGCCGATGGAGACAAGCCACCACCGGGTG
>WRIB01000090.1 GCA_009782955.1 Treponema sp.
TGATAACTGGTATGCCGAACATGGCGGCGCACGTTCTCTTGAACAATTAAAGGAAGAAGTACAGCGCAGTATTGGAAAAAACCGGAACCGCCTGGAAGCTGCCCTGGATCATTTACGGGAAAAGGAAAAGGACTATGCAGGCGGAGAGCGGTATAAAGAATACGGTGATCTAATTCTGTCCAATGCAGCTTCCCTGCCAAAAGACGCCGCCTGGCTTCAGGCAGAAAATACATCCGCCGGCAATAACGAAAACACCGACAACATCCGCATTGAACTCGACCCCCGGAAAAACCCTGCCGAAAATGCCGCTCATTACTACGAAAAGTACCGTAAGGCTAAAAACGGTCTTTCAGAACTACGGGAAGAAATTCAGGAAGGCGAACAGGAACTCGAAAAGCTTTCTGAACTGGAAAAGCAGCTCTTAACCGAAACCAACCCCTTTCATCTTGAAGCGCTTTTAAAAAGGATTCGTTCAAAGTCAAACAAAGCATCTGCCGAAAAAACCGTTAAAAGGCCCGGGCTTTCTTTTGCCGATGGCGATTGGCTTATCCTGGTCGGCAGGGATGCAAAAGAAAACGACGAACTCCTCCGCCGCCATGTTAAAGGAAACGATCTATGGCTTCATGTACGGGATTGGGCGGGCTCCTATGTTTTTATCAAACACCGTGCAGGAAAGTCCGTACCGCTGGAGATTCTGCTGGATGCGGGAAACCTTGCATTGTTTTATTCAAAAGGAAGAAACAACAAAAAGGGTGATCTGTACTACACTCAGGTAAAATATTTACGCAGGGCAAAAAACGGCTCTAAAGGACTTGTAATTCCAACCCAGGAAAAAAACCTGTCGATTACGCTGGAAGACAAACGCCTTAAAAAACTGGAGAATGGGCGGCTGCCGAACTGAACACATCTATTCTTTCCATACCGGTGGGGGTAAGAACACCCAGAAAATGTATATTATTACAGCTAATGCTTAAGTGCGCCCCCCACCGATGTGGCAACATTAGTCTCGATGTGTTCAATTCGGCAAAGATAAAGTCATTGTATTCCGCAACGTTTCCGGGCTGGATATGGGCAGTGTATTAACAGCGCAGGTATTTTATTTTTCAGCATAATGGGATTTACAACCTGCAATGATTAATACATCTTGTTCAACTTTGTAAACGAGGCGGTGTTTATCATTAATATGACGGGACCAAAAACCGGACAGATTACCCTTTAAAGGTTCCGGTTTGCCAGTGCCAGTAAAAGGAGTTCTTGCAATCTCTTTAATGAGGTTGCCTATTTTAACAAAAATCTTTTTGTCATCAACAGCCCACTGCTGATAATCAGTAAAGGCTGATTGTTGGAACAAAACATTCATAGTTAAAAACTTTCAAGAGGAACGGAAACAAGATTTTTACCATTTTTTATGTCATCAACAGCCTGGAGAAGCTGAGGATCTTCCAATAGATATTCTGTTTCATCCTGAGCTTCCTGAACGACAATTTCAACTTTTTTATTTGGATAAGCTTGTTGTAAGGCAGAAATAAACTGTGGAGTAAGTTCGTCTGTATTAAGTGTATATGTAGAATACATATTTTAACTTTATACAGAGTAGAATTGTTTTTCAAGAGTGAAAATCAAGGGTATTCGGTTTATTCGCTTAATGCCGCCACCGCAGCGCCGAAAAGGGAAGCCTGTTCAACCGGAGCGATGATATATGACCGGGGTTTGTCCAGATTCAGCATAATATTTAGGTACGATTCCAATGCTTCCCGCATTCCCTTGTAAATCATGTATGTAGTGCCTTCTACTGCAATACGAACCGGCGCAAAGGGGTCGTGGCCTTTGTCCATTCGTTCAACGGCAGCGGCTACTACGGCTGCGGAAAACACTGCGCCGCGGCGGGTTACAATCGAAGTAAGGTATGCCAAAGAACGAATTGCATCCAGTTCATCTTTGCCAAAGAGTTCGCCAATCGGACCTTCCATGGCCAGCGGTGTGTGCATGAATTCATTAAGTATCCTGGTTTCCAATGCCGGCCATGAAACAAATTCGGCCGAGCGCTTAAATTGCAGAACGTTATCTGCAATGGCCTGTTTTGCTATATGGAAAGTCAGCGGCCCAAGGTATGCGCCTGCTGCGGCTTTTTCCAGTGTATAGGCTCCCGGGCACTTGGTTGTTGCATCGAATTCCCTGTCCAATACTCCCAGGTAACGGGGAGTGTACGTTCCGGTTTCACAGACTACAATTTGTGGCGCCGTATCGGAATGAAACCCTATTTTGGGAATATCATTGTCGGGATATGCTGTATTAAAACCCGTCCCCAGAATAAACCCAACCATTGGACCGCCAACAACTCCGTATTTATCTGCGCCCCTGTTCCGTCCGGCATCGGCAGGTATCTGTCCCAGCCCGGACAGGAGTGTTGCTACCGTGTCGTTAAGAAGGGCTATCTTTTGCGGTACCTTGACGCCCCGGCGTTCCAGCGCTTCACGAAGCCCTTTCCCTACCTGCTTGCCAATTACTTCCTGCGCTTCTACTTCCTTACTGAATGACATAGCCTTTCCGTCCCCATCCTGCTGCATTTCCATGGGATAGGAAAAACAAAAACCGATGCCGCCTATTTCTTCGTTCGATTCTTTAATAAGCGGTTCCGCCAAATCGGCGATCTGATCGAAAAATTCCTCCGCACTTACATGACCCCTGGTACCCGGCATGGGCGCTTTCCTTGTTCCTTCCGCTTCCGGTTTACCTGCTTCCTTAAAATGAACCCGTGCTGCCCTAAAATTGGTTCCCCCGGCATCAAGGGCAAGCACAGTCTTTCCCAGAGGCACCTGGGAAACAGGGCTTAGGTAGGAAGGGATCATCGGTAAAGGTGATTGTTTGCCTTTTAGCCCCAGTTCCATATCAAGAAGCACATCCCGAACAAGCGTCCGAGGATCACAAATATCAAAATGAAACCCGTAGGATCGGGCAAAATCGTTAAGCAATGAAGGATTAAAGGATGACATGAGGCACTCCTCTGTGAAAACGGTTTATTTTTATAAATATACCATATATTCACTATTTAAATATAGTGAACGCAACACCGTCTTTTCTTAAATAACACTCTTTCCCTGCCATTTACCGCTTTTCCACCGGTAAAAATAACAGGCCCCCCGGAAGCAAAAATCAAGGCCCATTGCTATCCAGACCCCAAGGGGACCCATGCCCAATGCAAAAGTAAAAAAATAAGCCGAAGTTACCCTGACAGCAAACATGGAAACCGTTGCACTAATCATTACATACCGTACATCACCGGAAGCACGCAGTGCATTGGGCAGGGCAAAACTGAAAGTCCACCCAAGTATCATGGAGACACAGTGAACCTGCAGAAAAGTCCTGGTCATTGCAGTGGCTTCCGGGCTTAGATTAAAAATGCCTATAAGCGGCTTCATAAAAAGAAAGATCAAACTGCTTATTACAAAAAGGGTAAACCAGCATAACTTCATTATACGGGAAGTATTTTGTTTTGCAGCTTCTACATCTCCGGCGCCCATACATTGACCCACTACGGTAAGAAGTCCCATACAGAAGGCAATACCCGGCATAAACGAAAAAGAATTGATTACCGAGGCAATGGCATTTCCTGCAATGGCAGCCGTACCAAAAACGGTAAATATACGCTGGGTTAGAAGCCGTCCAAATTGAAACATGGAACTTTCAAGGCCGCTGGGAATTCCCACATTAAGGATTCTTGCTGTCATGGAACGGTTCAGAGAAAAGCGGCGTATGCCTCCCAGTCCTATAGGAGAATGATTGTGAACCAGC
>WRIB01000091.1 GCA_009782955.1 Treponema sp.
GCAGAAAAAAGATGCCTTAAAGGAATACCGGAACGGCAATTATGAGGAAGCCATTAAAATTTGCAAAACGGAAATTGCCGCCGATCCAGGTAACCTTGAATCTCATGTGGTGCTTTGCTGGAGTCTTGTACATTTGGGCCGCTATGAAGAAGGCCGGAATTATGCCCTGGCAGGAAGGAACATCAGCCGCTACGATCCCCGCATTATCGAAATTTTGGGGGAAGTGTATTTTTTTCAGGGAAGGAACCATGAAGCGCTTCAGTACTTTCAGGAATACATAAACCTCGCCACCCAGGGCAGCCGAATCAATGATGTATACTATTACATTGGCGAAATATTCATCAGGCAGGGACATTTCCGCAGGGCCGATATTGCCCTTTCTACCGCAGTGTACTATATGCCCCAAAATGCCTATTGGTGGGCGCGGCTGGCCTATGCCCGGGAAAATGCAGGTGAATACCGGCCGGCAATTGCCGCCTATGAACAAGCTCTGGCGCTGAATGAATATCTTAGTGACGCCCGGAAAGGACTGGACAGGGTTAAAACTTATTTGGCAGACAGGTAGGTTTTTTGATTGTATGCGAAGGATACATACCCAAGAACTTGCTTGCATGAGCGAATCCTGGGAATGTTCAGGTTAATTCGTTGCGTATGAAAGTTTCTTTTTATACCCTGGGCTGTAAATTAAACCAAAACGAAACAGAAGCTCTATCAGACGCATTCGTTAAAGAAGGTTTTACTGTTTTACCCTGGGGGTTTCCGGAAAACGATCCCCTGCCGCTGTTGTGTATTATCAATACCTGTACCGTTACTTCCAAAGCTGAACAAAAAGCCCGGCGTATCATACGGTACTGCCTCCATTACGGCTGTACAGTTCTGGTTACCGGTTGTTATGCCCAGCTTGAACAGAAGGCTATTGAGATACTTGGAGAGGAAAAAAATTCAGCAGGGGAGCTTTTTATTTTTCCCGGACAGGGTAAAGAAAAATTACTTGATCTTCCCCGTTACCTTGTTGATACACTGAATGGCTTTGATAAAAATTCTTTAAATATAAACTCTCAGTTTTCTACGGCTATTTCAAATTTCATCTCGCAAAGCAGCGAAGATCGCAAAGTACGCAAAGAAGGAAGCAAAATTACCGAAATGCACACAAACCTTTGCGACTTAGTGTCTTTGCGAGAGGAAAAAAGAGAAATAATTTCCAGAAACCCCTTTAGCTTTAATCCACGGCATTTTTCGTTTCATTCCCGCTCTTTTTTAAAAATACAGGACGGCTGTGATTATTCATGTGCATATTGCAGAGTCCCTCTGGCGCGGGGAAAAAGCATAAGTCTGGAATCAAAGGAAGTGCTGGCCCGTCTTAAGGCGCTGGAAGATTTCGGGATGGCAGAAGCGGTATTAACCGGGGTTAATATTTGCCAATATACTGATCCGGAGAATTCTTCCCGCAGGCTTCCGGAATTGCTCCGCTTTTTGCTGGATAATACCAGGAGCATCGCAATAAGACTTTCTTCAATAGAGCCCGATACACATAGTATTACAAACTGTAATACCGAAAACAGCGGGGTTTTTTTTAAAGCGCTTTCTCATCCGCGGATTCGCAATCACTTTCATCTTTCTGTGCAGTCGGGAAGCGATTCGGTGTTGGCTGTCATGGGACGGAATTACAAGGCACAGGATATTATATGGATGGTAAAAAAACTAAGGGAAATACGGGATGATCCTTTTATTGCATGCGATATCATTACCGGATTTCCGGGAGAAACCGAAGACGATTTTGAAAAAACCGCCGGTTTGTGCAGGATTGCAGATTTTGCCTGGATCCATGTTTTTCCCTATTCTAAACGGCCGGGAACCACAGCGGCAAGTATAAAAAAAGGGATTGTGAGTGAAAGAGTTGCCGGTAAAAGGCTTAATCTTCTTATGGACTATGCAAAAAGCGGAAAAAACGAATATATTCGCCGTTGGCAAGGTAAAATAGTCGATGCAGTGGCAATAAACTCCGCCGGTCAGATGCCAATTGGTAAAGATTCCCCTTCGGAATCACCTGGTGAACCTGTTCAAACCGGTATAACGAACGATTTTTTCCCGTTTTTTCCCGCCCTGACCGATAATTATATAAAGATACGCTGTAATAGCCGTGAACGTATCGCTTTGGACGGTTCTTACAGAAGAATAGCACCTGGAAATGCCTGCAGGTGCAGAATAGTAAGAGCTGCTTCGCCGGCCGAAAGCGGTTTTGATGCGTGGGCCGAGCTTATAGAATAAATAGTGTAACGGGGTATGAGCGGGATGAAAAAGTATTTTCCCTTTTTGCTGATATTTGTGTTTTTTATTGTTTTTCCTCTTGAGGCGGAAAAGCTCCCGCCTTTTGTGATGCCCTCTGCGCGGGCTGCCGGTTTTGGCGGTATCCATGCTGCTCAGGGTGATGATTTTTCGGCCATTTTTTCCAATCCCGCTTCTTTTGCCGGAATAGAGAAACAGTTTAGCGCAGCAGAAATCACCATTAGCCTGTATGGTCCGGTTTTTGAATTACTGGATACAGCAGTTAATAAATCGGGCGATGTTTCGTCAGTGGTAAACACAGAAAGTTTTGCCGCAGGTTTTGATATCGGCGGCCCTATCGCTCTGGGGTTGGTAAACAACGGCTTTGGCATTGGTTTTTTTAACCGTACAGTAGCGGACGTTGAGGCTATTCTTCTTCCTGCCATTCCTGGTACTTCAGAAGAACAATATATTCTGATTCCACGAGCATGGGAAGAATTCCTGCTGGTCGGCGGTTATTCGTTCCGCGTATTGGATCGCGAAAGCCATAAGGTGGATATTGGAATTTTGGGAAAAGCTTTTTACAGGATCATGCTTGATATTGAAATGCCGGTAATTGATATAGCCGATTGGAATGAAAGAGACATAAATATTCAGCCCCCTCTTCAAACTCATTTTGGAATGGGAATTGATTTGGGAATCAGATACTGCTATGACGATACTCTTACATTATCGCTGGCCGGTTACGATGTCTATTCACCGGCTCTGGTAACAAAGTATGACAGATTCGAAGATTACGGTAATAATGGAACCCAATCTTACGGTATTGTTCAGCCTCGCCTGGCGTTGGGCGTACTTTACCGTTTAAGAAATGATTTTCTTGAACGATATGTTTCTGACATTATTCTGATGGCCGATTACCGGGATTTTATCAGCCTTTTCGAAAATGACACACGGCATCCCCTGTTGAATTTTTCTTTGGGTATGGAGATAACAGTACTTAAAATTCTAAAACTCAGGGCAGGTATGGCAGAACTTCTGCCTTCCGGCGGCTTTGGAATTGATATGACGTTTATGACTATGGATGTTGCAGTACGGAGCAAACAGCTTGGAGATAAGCCCGGTGAAAAAACAGTGTTTGCCATGGATGTAGGACTGCTGTTCAGGTATTAGGATTAGCGGCTGCCTGAAAGCAGACGCTGATATGTTTTTTTTTCCAATAAAAAATTACCCCGATTAAGCGGCTGCCCGAAGGCAGACGCTGGCAAGTTTTGGCTTGCCAAAAAATACCCCACCTAAGCGGCTGATGGGAGTCGAACCCACGTCTCCAGCTTGGAAGGCTGGGGTAATAGCCGTTATACGACAGCCGCATGATTTAACTTTATCGGGAAATTAAAAAAATGTCAAGTAAGGGGATTTTA
>WRIB01000092.1 GCA_009782955.1 Treponema sp.
TAAGCGATTTTCGTATATGTTCAGGGACTGGGAAACCGGACAGGCGGCGGCTCGCGAAATTATGCAAAGTGAGGCAGGTTATCCTTCGGTGTTCCGTCTTTCCGATCCTGAGGAAACCGGCATTATGATGCACATGTATGGGGTTATGGACAGTCCGCTTAAACATATTTTTTCCGGCAAGGGTTTTCGGGTTGGCGAGATGTGTTTATACCTTGGTTTTACCAACGGCGAGGCAGGCTTCTCCCGTAACTGCGCTAAGAACGTCCGCCGGGTAGCCCGCAAATACGGTGGTATCTGGCTTTCCGGCATGGTAACCCGCGGCTGGGAAAAAGGCCGCTTCAACGACCCATACCTGCGTGATACTCTGCAGGATTTTGGCATTGTAATGGATACCATGGAATGCAGCGTTAACTGGAGTAACATGAGCAAGGTTCACCGTGAAGTGCGCGCTTATGTAAAGAGCCGCCCCAACATTGTTTGCATGACCCACATGAGCCATGTCTATCCGCAGGGTGCGAACCTGTATTGGATTTTTATTGCACACATGCACGACCCGGAAGAATTCCGGCGCTTCCATGCCGGTATTCTGGACGCTATCCAGAAATCCGGGGCTTCCATGAGCCATCATCACGGCATCGGAAAGATGTTTGGCCCCTGGCTGGAAGGCAGCATCGGACACAACGAATACGCTGTCTACCGCGCCCTTAAACAACATTTTGATCCGGACAATATTATGAACCCCGGCGGGACGTTGGGATTTGATACTGACGAAAAAGACAAACGCTTTTTAAAAGAAAGGCCGTAAAAACGATTGGCCTCTAGTACGTTCCGGCTGTTTATAGCAGGATTGACAAAAAATCTTTTCCTTACCTTGCGGCCCTGTATCGAGGAACCTCATTCCTCTTCAATTGATGTAATCTCTATCCATACTGGTGAAAATCCGCTGTTTATTGCTATGTTCCACGAATACAAATTTGATAGACTTGTTCCATAAAATGGAACTTTGCCTCTTTTTTCTATTTCTTTTTTTATTAATGTTACAAGATAAGTTCCTATTCCTTTTCCGCGATAATTTTCGTGTACGTCAATTCCAATTTGCCATAATAATGGGGTGTCGGCAGAACAGCCCGACATTCCTATTATCTTGTCTTCATCATAGGCAGCGACAGCCAATATATCAGGTCTTTTAGGGTTATACTTCTTGCATAATGCATTGGGAAACAATTTTGTATTATAAAATTGATGAATTGCTTCTTTTTCAAACCATTCTGTTTTTAAATTAATGTCTTTGGGGATTACTTCTTTGTATGATAAAAACATATGATGTGATCCCCATAATTTTTTATTGTGCTCATTTAACTTTTTTTCTATTTTCATAATATTATTTTGTTCAAAAATCCAATGGCCTTTTTTATCTTTTGTATAATCTTTAAGCCATGTATGAATACACTCATTTGCGGTTATCACTGCATTATCTCCGAATGTTGCCATTTTAAAAAAGAATGTTCCATTAATGTAATGTCTTTTTTCTTCACTGTCTTTTGTGGCAGTTATTATATTATGTGATGAGGAAAAATCATCAATTGAACAATTATATTCAATCGCCAGTTGATTTTTGATAATGCCCAGTAATTCCTGTTTTGTTTTCATACAATTATTATATTTTATTTTCTTGTTTTGTTTAGTGTTTCGAATTCACAACTGGAAACAAAGCAAAAATTGTGTTATGCTGTTATTATGTTTAACAGTATCCGGGGGATTATTACCGGTAAGAATGTCGACACACTTTGCATTGAAACAGGAGGAGTGGAATGGGATATTACGGTTCCTTCCACGGATCTTTCGGCTCTTCCTCCGGTGGGCGAAACTGGCCGGGTTTTTACCTGGCTTTTTCATAAAGAAACCGAAATGCGTCTTTATGGTTTTTCCGACAACAAACGGCGCGCTACATTTTTGGAACTCCTTAAGGTCGAAGGAATTGGCCCTAAAGGGGCGATTAAAATTATGGGCGGTATTGGGCAGGAAGAACTGGAAACAGCTTTGGAAAATGAAGATCTGGGCCGGTTGGAAGCAGTACCGGGACTGGGGAAAAAGACTGCTCAAAAAATGCTCCTGGCTCTGAAAGGAAAATTAACTTTTTCAAAAGAGACGGAACGAGCCGGGCCCTATGCTGAGCTGGCAGAAGCTCTGGCAGCAATGGGCTACGATAAACGCCAGGCAGTCGAAGCGCTTAAAACAGCGGAAACAGAATTACCAGATAACAAAAACGGGGCGGAGAGGGAACAGGAGCTCTTTAAAAGAGCAATAATTTTACTGGCCGGCAATTGAGTAAAATAATTAACATGGCAGGAAAAGAATTCAAAAATCAAGGTATTGCTCATCCTGAATCTATTCCCGGCGAAGACGCTCAGGATCTTTCTCTGCGTCCCCAGTGCTTAAACGAATTTCTGGGTCAGGCAGCAATGAAGGAAAACCTGGCGGTATTTATTAAAGCTGCAAGCGAACGGGAAGAAAGCCTGGATCATCTTTTTTTAATAGGCCCTCCGGGTTTGGGAAAAACCACCCTGGCTCAGGTAGTTGCACGGGAACTGGGAGTGGACTTTAAGGTAACCAGCGCTCCTGCTCTCGACAAACCCAAGGATCTTGCGGGGATACTTACTGCGTTAAGCGCAAAAACTGTTTTTTTTATAGACGAAATTCACCGGCTTAAACCGGCAATAGAAGAAATGCTCTATATCGCAATGGAAGATTATGAGCTTGACTGGATCATAGGTCAAGGGCCGAGCGCCAGAACCATACGAATACCAATTCAGCCCTTTACTTTGGTTGGTGCCA
>WRIB01000093.1 GCA_009782955.1 Treponema sp.
TAACCGGCATCTTTTTTTGTTACGTAAACGTATATGCGGTTAAGAGCTGGGCTTTTTTATAGTGAAAACTTCTTTTACACCGTGATCTCCTATGATTTAGACAAGAGGAATTTTTTATTCTCCCCTTAACCGCCCCTGCTCCTTTTATGCACACAACGCTTTTTCGGCTAACAAAGCCGTTCTATCCATAGGCCCGTTCCATGGCCTCGGCTCATACTCGGTTTTATTTTTCAAAACCGAATACATCATTTCTGCCAACCTTCGGCCTATCGAAACTATCGTTTTCTTCTTGCTTTTACCCTGGAATCCTGTTACATACATAAATCGTTCTTTTAACGATCCGCCTTGCCGGGAACGAACCATAGACCACGCCGCTTGAACTATAAGCCCGCGTACATACCCATTTCCATGCTTTGTTATATGCCCCTGCCGTCGTATTGTCCCTGAATAATCCAGCCGGGGAACAAACCCTAGATAATTACTTACTTGAGCTCCTTTGCTGAACCGACTACCATCTCCCACATGGGCAACATACCCAAAGGCAACTATCGGCCCAACTCCGGCTATACTCTGTAACCGTTTCATATCCTCATCCGTTTTCGCTTCTTGGTGTATTTTTACTTTCAGCTCCTGTAACCGCTGTTCATACAATGCTAGATGCCGTAATAACCATTCCGCTTCCTCCCGCTCCTGGCCACCCAACAGTTCAATCGCTTGTATACGTTTTACATCCGTTGCCAGATTACTACGTACTACCGTGGTATGGCCTTGATGCACAAACAGCACATGCAGCAGATTTATCATTTTTGTCCGTCCGTTCATTTCCCGCCGGTATTGTGCCAGCAGCTTCCGTCGCTCCAATTCCTGCTTGCTCGGCAGCGGTACTATCGGCAGTTTCTCATCCCGCCTCTCCTCTACCAGATGCGCCAACTTCATCGCATCTTCTTTGTCAGTTTTCGTCGGTGCATCCCAGATAAACGGTAACTTGGCAGCATTGAGTATCCTCACTTCACAGCCAACGCGCTCCATTAGTTCCTTCGCCATGATGAATGCCAGGTTCCCTGCCTCAAGAGCCACTTTGTCGGTCATCTCCAGTTTGTTATACAACGCCCCTCGTCCCTGAATACTGGTCTTGCCCTGATGGATGTTCATCTTCCCATCCTTCCTGATGATTGCCATCGTGTATTCCCGTTTCCCCAGGTCGATCCCTACATACCGTCTTTGTTCCTCTTCCATGCCTGTACTCCTTACTATAAAATAAGGATCAGGAGCGATTGTCGGGTGATTGGCTACACCGTCCTCCTATTCTCGGTCTGCCGGGGAAACCCGGCAGCCGAACTTAGCTTTACGGCGACCGGCTGAGATTAATCTGTTTCTCGAGGATCGCTCGCATTAATGGTGCGCCCTCACCGATCACGTCAACCTGCCACCGGTTCTCTGATCCCGTCAGACCAGAATACCAATCTTTCCCGACAACTTAAATCATAGCTATCTGCCTGTCGGGGAATTACAGAAGTTCTCACCAGAGCGCTTGCCCTCCCCTTTGCCGGTAATTGTTCAGGTAAATATCTACCAAGCTCAACATCAGATTATTGTTATCATGATAATATTTTTAACCATCGCAAAACCATGAATTGCCTGTGCGCCTGGTATACAACGTAGTATGTAAAGCCCTGTAGCAGGGATGGCGCACAGCTGCGAAACCATGTGGAATTCCCCGCAAACAACAGACCAGCATATGAAGGAAATAATATGTGTTAAAAGCCTGACCACTTAAACAACTTATAAAATTTGATTAAAAGATATTAAGTTTCAGAGGGCAGGAAGGCTGTTTTTGCGGACTCTACACGGGTTTCGCAGCTGTGCGCCATCCCTGCTACAGGGTATTATGTTACCAATTTGTATACCAGGCTCAGCGACAAATTATGGTTTAAAATTGATTAAAAAGAAAAGTCAATATTTTTACCAAGCGCCGGATCGCGGATTATTCCTTCGTCCTGGGTTTCTTCTTCTTTTGCTTCCTGCGGAGTGCCCTGGGGGGAATCCTGTCCTGCACGGCCTCCGTTTTCGTCATCTATTGCTTCGGAGCCATCGCCGGTATTTTGGGTTTCGTTTACGGAACGGGCTTTTTCGTCGTTTTGCTGCTGGATCCTGACATGCTGAATGGACTGGAGCAGGGCGGCGCCTTCCCTCTGGGCCATGCTCTGTTTGCCAACCTTGTCTGCCTGTGTAAAAAGGGTTTGAAGATCAAGAGGTGATATAGCCATCTGGTCCCTGAGTCGCTTCTTCGTCGGGCTCTTCGTATTTGGTTACACGAACAAGACCGTCTTCCAGAATAAAGGTAACTGCACGGTATTCATTGCGTACATCTTCTTTTGCATCCCTGATCCATATTTTTGTTCCCGGAAAAACCTTATGGGAAGCAGAAACTCTGCCCCGGGCTTTTAATGAATTCAAGAATGCTTGTATTTTTTCAATCTCTTCCTTAACCTTTGCCAAATCCTCGGTTAATTGCTGGCGTTTGTCCATAAGCTCATTAAGGTATGCTTCTTTATCTTCCGGAAGGCTTTTTCGCTGTTTTTTAATATTAATCAATGTCTGCATATTAAGCTGAACTTCTTCAAGCTGCTTTTCAAGTTCTTCTTTTTGACTGGTAATTATTTCCAGTCTTTCCTTGCTTTTGGGATCAAAGCCGACTTCGCAGATAGTTTCGGTACCGCTGGTCGGGCTTCCTATGCTTTTTGCATTAATCTCTTCGGTTGCACGGAGACGTCCGCCTACAATAGAAGCGCGTTTGC
>WRIB01000094.1 GCA_009782955.1 Treponema sp.
GGCCAGATCAATGGCGGCAGCCCGCTGGAAAGGCAGGGGGATGTTGGCCTTGTTGGCTGCAACCATCGCCTGGCTTACCTTTCTGACATTTCCGCGGGCAAGGAAGTGGGTTTCCAGCATATCGGAAGAAACATCAATACCTGCCTTGGTAAGCATAATGCGCGAATCTACAATAACACTGGGGTCTACTTTACGCAGCCACATTCCTACAAGGCGTCCCAGCCCCACATGTGCCCCGGACAGGAGCGCCCTGAACCACAGCCCGAAGAAACGGAAAAAGAGCATTAAAAAACCAAGGGCCAGAAGACCAATGATCACAGCGATAATCAAAGTACCAATGCCGAAGGCTGAACCAATTTGTAAAAGATACATCATACACTCCTTACAATAATTATATTTCCTTTAATTTTAACGACTTTAATTTCTTCACCCTCACTGACAAATGATCCGTCGGTTTCTACCTGGAAGGTTGATCCTTCTATTTCAGCTTTTCCGATTGGGCGCAGTACGGTAACGGTTTTGCCTGTTTTTCCAACGAGTGTTGAATAATCCGATTCAACACTGCCATCGTCATGCCAGCTGTCACCTTCGCTGGCGGTTTGATCAATCTGGGTTTTTAGTGTAAGCCGGTCGAACATCCTTGTTTTTGGTCCCAGGAGGGCAATAATTGCAATTCCGGTGATTGCCGCAAGAAGCCCTACGCATACTACAATAGCGTTACGGCCCATTAAAGTCCACTCCCATTCAAAGCGCGGGATAATAAAATCCTGCATGGAAAATATCAGTGAAAGACCAATAAGCGCTATGCCGGATATACCGGTTACGCCAAAGCCCGGAATAAGGAAAATCTCCACTGCCAAAAGGCCCAGTCCCAGCATAAAGAGGATTATTTCCAGTGAGCCAACCCGGCCCAGCATAAAGCTTGCCCCGAATACCAAAATAAAGCAGATTATTCCTACAGTACCCGGTATACCAAACCCCGGGCTTTGCATTTCCAAAAAAATCATAACAAGGCCAACAAGAATCAATAAACCTTGTACCGCACCGGAAACCAAAAAGGAGATTACCGAATCCCATGCGCTGGGGGTGCTTTCTTCCAGGATCATTGCAGCGCCAAGCTTATCCAGCAATTCTTCCCTGTCATCGGCCAGGCCCCGGGTAAGGCCAAAATGGGACGCTTCCCCGGCGGTAAGTGATAGCAGCTTACCAACAGGAGAGATAATCCCTATTCTGCGTATTTCTCCCGGTGTTCCTGCTTCGCCTGGCTTTGAAGATTCAAGCCTTTCCAATTCCTGAAGGGTCAGCGCTTTTACAGCGCCGTCAACGGTTACTTCCCAAAGTTCCACATCGTAATCCACCATTGCAAGGGCAATCCCCGTTGGATGGCCGTTCTTTTCCGCAAGCGCGGCAATTTGTGAACGGACGGCGGACACTGTTTTTTCGCCGGTTCCTTCGGATTTACCGTCAGCCCCGATAGTAACCGGAGCTGCGGCGCCCATTGATGTACCGCTGGCCATGTAGATTTGCGAACAGGACAGGGCGATAAGCGCCCCCGCCGACCAACTTACCCCCATTGATGTTTCGGTATTACGAATCCAGGCAACCGTTTGTGCCTTTTTTATGGACATGATAAACGAAGTGATCTGCAATGTCGAATCGACGCGGCCTCCAAAAGTATCAATCTCGAAAACCAGATAATTCGCACCATCATCCAGCGCCCGGCGGGCTTCCCTTCTGACAAAAGTAACCATGGACGGCTCAATATCCCCGACAATAGGGATGATCCAGGCTGTTGTGTTACTACCAGTTTGTTGAGCCAGTGTTTCTGTTGCAGTAATGGACAGCAGGAGTAAAACCGGGATGATCCAGAAAAGAAGGCGGGGTTTTTTCATATATGTAGTATATACGGGAAATAAGAGGGAATCAAGGAACTTCTTTTCGGTAACATTTTAAAATGAAGCATCTAGGAAACTGATCTTGTTCATTCAAGCCTGTTTCGTTACCATAAAAATCAAAATCAGGAGACAGCAAACCATGAACAAACGGGCTCTTAGGGCGGATATACTTCTTTTGATTACTGCAGGACTCTGGGGTTTTGGTTTTGTGGCTCAGTCTGCCGGTATGGATTATGTGGGGCCGTTTACGTTTAACGCCGTGCGTTTTCCTTTGGGAAGCCTTTCCCTTGTTCCGCTTATTTTGTTTTTTAAAGCGAAAGGTTTACTGTCCACTCCACAAGGTACCGGTCGGCCTGCTCAGTTAAAAATGACGTTAATCGCAGGAACGATACTCTTTGTTGCGGTGATGTTTCAGCAAATTGGGATGATCTTTACAACGGTGGGAAACGCCGGGTTTATAACCGGTTTTTATGTGGTGCTTACGCCGGTGTTTGGAATTTTTATCGGGAAAAAGACCGGGTTGCCAACCTGGATTGGTATGGTCTTTGCGTTTATAGGACTTTATTTTATTTTTGCAGCAGGTAATGTATCGTCAATTAATCCGGGTGATTTGATTATTTTGATAAGCGCTTCGTTTTGGGCTGTTCATATTCTGGTGATCGATCATCTGGTGCAGAAGATCGATCCGTTGGTTCTTTCTGCCGGACAGTTTGCCTGGTGCGGCGCTTTTTCGATTCTTGCGGCGTTTATTCTGGAACCTTTTGTGGTTAACTGGGCACGCCCATTGGCGGTGTACATGGCAGAGGATTTTACCGCGCAGCAATGGACGCCCTTCCCAACACTGCTCGCTCTTGTTGGGAACGGCGGCTTTTTTTCG